>NZ_SMLD01000045.1:0-54499 GCF_004352805.1 Nonomuraea mesophila | reverse complement strand
AGGCGGGATGGCGGGTGGGCGTTCATGGCGCGAGTTTTGGGGATGGCGCCGTGGCGATGGGGTGGTGAACGTCGTTCTGTGGACGGCGTCGGGTTGTCCACAGGGGCGGGGTTGGCTTCGGGCGATGTCACCGGGAAGTGGGAGTGTGGTCGCGGCGAGGACGGCGTCAGGACTGAGGTTTGGAGTTGGACAGGTCGTTCAGTGACGGGGTGAGGGCCGGGTCGGCGCCTGGATCTCCTGCGGCTCTGAACCTGGTATGGCGGGGGCGCAGTGGAGACGTCCAGATCCAGAGGGTGCTCAGGGCGATCCCCGCGGCGCAGACGAGGATGACAGCACGCAGCCCGATCATCTCCGCGAGCAGGCCGCCGACGAGACCCCCGAGTGCGAGCACGCCCTGCACCGCGAACGTCATGGTGGCGTTGACCCGGCCGCGCAGCTCGGCCGGGGTGTCGCGCAGGGTGATCGCGCCCATGCAGGTGGCGAAGGCCACCACGATGGCACCGGTGAGCGTGCCGGTCACGGCGAGGACCGACACTTTCCACCACAGCGGGCCGGAAAGCAGGCCCACCGCGAGGATCTCCGAAGGGAAGAAGAGGACGGCGGCGAGCAGGATGCGGTTCTCGCCGTAACGCCTGGACAGGCGAGCCGAGAGCCAGGCGCCGAGCAGCCCGCCCGCTCCGCTCAGCGCGATGAGGACACCGATCAGGCCCTTGGGGATGCCGAGGGTGTTCACCATGTACAACATGTAGACGGCCGTGAACGCCATGGCGAAGAAGTTGATCGTGACGCCCGCCCCGAGCAGCGCCCGCAGTACGGGATGGGTGACGCTGACCTTCAACCCTTCCATGACGTCGCGCCACATGCCCCGGGAGGCGGCCGGTTCGTTCCGCTCCGGGGTGCGGATGGAACGCAGCAGCAGGGCGGAGGCCAGGAACGACAGCGCCTCAGCCAGTACGGCCAGCGGCGCCGTGAGCAGCTGCACCAGGAGCCCCGCCAGCCCTGGCCCGCTCACGGAGGCCACCGAGTACGACGCCTGCAGCCCGGCCATCGCCTCGGTGCGCTGCTCGGGCGGTACGACGGCCGCTAGGTGAGGAAAGTTCGCGGCTCTGAACAACACTCCAGCCGTACCGATCATGAGAGCCACGAGGATCAGCCAGACAACGTTCAGCAGACCGAGCAGCCAGGCCACGGGCACGGTGACCGCCGCCGCGCAGGAGACGAGCTCACAGACGATCATCAAAGGGCGGTGCCGCGTGAGCCGGTCGGCGATCGCCCCCGACTGGAGGCCGAAGAGCAGGGCGGGTACGAAGGCGGCCGAGGTCAGCAGTCCCATCTGTGAGGGCGATGCGGCCAGCAGGGTCACCGCGGTCAGGGGGATGGCCAGCTTGGACACCTCGGACCCGGTGATCGAGATTGTTCTGGCGGTCCAGAGCAGGCGGTAGTCGCGTTGCCCGCGCAAAGGGACGTCGTCGCGAGGGGGAGGGGGCTCGGGTGACTGCCCGGAGAGTGCCTCGGGCAGGGCGGCCGGATTCGTCAAGGGCGAACCGCTGGGCTCGCCGATAGCAGGTGATCCACCGGGCTCACCCCTAGCTGGTGCCTCGCTGGGCTTACCCATGGCAGGTGATGCGCTGGGACCGCCCTTGGCAGGTGATCCGTCGGCCGCCCTTGTGGTGGGTGGTTCGGCGGTGTGATTCGTGGGTGGTGGATCAACGGCTCGGCGGGCGTCGGTGCGACGACTCCGCCAAGTATGAAAGCAATCCTTCATAGATGTGAAGGTAACCCTTCAGAGTTCTGAAGGCAACCTTTCATACATTCCGGCGTATCGTGAACGCATGATGCGGGAGACTGGCTGGGTCAGCGATCCGAAGGCGATGCGGGCGCTGGCCCATTCGGCGCGGCTGACGATCCTCGCGCACCTGGGAGACCAGGGCAGTGCCACCGCCACCGAGGTGGCCGAGAGCGCGGGCATCACGCCCAGCGCCGCCAGCTATCACCTGCGCATGCTCGCCAAATACGGCTTCGTCGAGGACGCGCCTCACCGGGGCGACGGCAGGGAGCGGTTGTGGAAGGTCGTGGACGCGCCGATCGGCGTGGGCATCAATCCCAGCGACCCGCCGGAGCTTCGTGAGGCGAAGAAGTCCCTGATCACGGCGCTCAACAACAAGGCCCAGGAAGAGGCGGAGCGCGCTTGGGCACACCTTGACGGCGACACCGACGAGTGGCGCTTCGCAAGTGGTTTCAGCCGCACCAGGATCAGGGTCGACGCCGAGGAACTCGCTCGGCTCAACCGGGAGATCATGAAGCTGATCGAGCCGTACCTCGCCCGCTTCCGCAGTCAGGACGAAGCCCCGAGCGGGGCCAGAATCGCCGAGGCGCAGGTCAGCCTGTTCCCGGTCGCGAAGCGCGTGGTCCCCGGCCTGCCGACCGAGGACCATGACGCAAGCGCCCCGGCTGATGACCGGGACGCGGGGCCATCGGCCGAGGACTTGAGCTCTCCGGCCGAGGACGGTGACGCAAGCCCTCCGGTCGAGGACCGCGGCGCGCGTTCTCCGGCCGAGGACCGGGACGCGGGGTCTTCGGCCGAGCGTCGCGACGGGTCCTGACCGCTCAGCCGGCAGCCGACGAGGGCGCGGCGCCGGCGAACGCCGCATGTCTACGATCGGGCAGGAGGCGACCCTCCGCGCACCGCGCCCGCGTCCAGCAGCGCGCCGACCTCGCGCATGGGGCGGCGGAAGGAGACGTACGGCCGTCCGCCCACGAGGCCGATCCCGCGTCGAGCGTCTCAAGGCTGAGGATGACCCTCATCGTGGTGGACTCGCCCGCGCCGTTCGGGGCGAGGAAGCCGATCGCCAGGCTGAGGATGACCCTCATCGTGGCGGACTCGCCCGCGCCGTTCGGGCCAAGAAGGCCGGCCACCAGGCCGGCCGGCTCGGTCACCAGGCCGGGCCGCACCTCGAAGGTCAGGTCGCCGACCGCGGGCGCGTCGCCGTAACCGCATCGCCAGGCCGGTCACGGTGATCATGGTCACCCGGACTCCGGGCACGGGGCCGCGTCCTCCATCGCCCTGCCTCCCCTCGGGCGGTGGGATTTCGCCACCCGTGATGGTGGTGCCACGTCTACCGCGCCGGTCGCGCGGAGGGGACAGACTGCTCGGGTGAGCTTGATGCGCCGCATGGGCGAGCCCGTGGCAGGGCTGCTGCTGAACGCCGCCGCCGGCGTGGCGGCATGGGTGCTGCTGGCACTGCTCGCCGGGTGCGCGGCGCTGGTCCCGGCCGGCGGGCTCGGCCTACGCCCGCTGGCCAGGGTGCGCTGGTGGACTCACCGGCTGGCGACGTTCCAGCTGGCCAGGGCGGCCCGCGTGCTCGGCCACGCGCCCGCGGAGCCGGAGTGCGATCACGGCCGCGAGACGGCCTGGCTGGCGGTGCAGGCCGTGACCGGTCCCGGCGGCGCGCTGCTCGTCGGCTGGGTGTTGTCGGCCGACGCCGTCCTGTGGAGGGTGCAGGTGGAGCGGTCGACCGGTCTGCTCGTGGTGGCGCTGTCGGTGGCGCTCACCGCCATCGTCGTCGTGGCGGCAGTCGTGGTCGTCCTGCTCGACAGGCTGCATGCGCGGCTGGCCGGGCTGATCCTGCGGCCGTACGACACCGACCGGGTCAGGCAGCTCACCGAGTCGAGGGCGGCGGCGGTGAGCACGCAGGCGGCCGAGCTGCGCAGGATCGAACGCGACCTGCACGACGGCGCGCAGGCCAGGCTGGTCTCGGTCCGCATGAACCTCGGCCTGGCCCGGCGCGCGAGCGACCCCGACCAGGTCCGCGCGTTGCTCGGCGAGGCGTGGGAGTCGGCAGGGCAGGCCCTGGCGGATCTGCGCGACCTGGTCAACGGCATCCACCCTCCTGTGCTGGCGGACCGGGGGCTGGCCGGCGCCGTCGAGGCCGCCGCGCTGCACGTCCCCCTCACGGTGGACGTCGACATCGACCTGCCTGCCCGGCCTGAGGCGCCCGTCGAGTCCGCGGTCTACTTCGCCGCCGCCGAGGCCCTGACGAACGCGGCCAAGCACAGCTGCGCCCAGCGCGCGTGGGTGCGGTTGCGCCACTCGGAAGGCGTACTTCGGCTGGTGGTGGGCGACGACGGGCGGGGCGGCGCCGACCCCCGGGGCACCGGCATCGACGGCATCAGGCGCCGGTTGTCGGTGTTCGACGGGACGCTCGACGTCCGCAGCCCGGCCGGCGGGCCGACCGAATTCATCGTGGAGATACCGTGCGCGTTGTCATCGCAGAAGATCTCGCCCTCCTGAGGGACGGGCTCGTCCGCCTGCTGTCGGCCTCCGGGTTCGAGGTGGTCGAGGCGGTCGGCAACGGGCCGATGCTGCTCGGCGCGCTGACCCGGCACCAGCCGGACGTCGCGGTGATCGACGTACGGCTGCCGCCGACCCTGACCGACGAGGGGCTGCGCGTCGCGCTGGAGGCCCGCAGGCGCCGGCCGGGGCTGCCGGTGCTGATCCTGTCGCAGTACGTCGAGCAGCTCTACGCCCGCGAGCTGCTGTCCGACCAGGCGGGTGCGGTCGGCTACCTGCTGAAGGACCGGATCGGCGACGTCGACCAGTTCGTCGAGGCGGTGCGCAGGGTGGCGGCCGGCGGCACCGCGATGGACTCCGAGGTGATCGGTCAGCTGCTCACCCGCAGGAAGCGCGACGAACCGTTGAGCCGCCTGACACCAAGGGAACGCGAGGTGCTCGCGCTCATGGCCGAGGGCCTGTCGAACGCCGCGATCGCCGCCCGCCTGCTCGTCACGGACAAGGCGATCGCCAAGCACACCAACAACATCTTCGCCAAGCTCGGCCTGCCGCCGAGCGACGACCACAACCGCCGGGTCATGGCGGTGCTGGCCTATCTGGAGGCGGAACCGGGCTGACCCGTGCCGTTTGACCACATGCGGTCAGCCTGAGGCGGCGTGGGAGGTAGACTTTCCGGTGGCCTGTGACACAGGCCGACTTCGCATGCCCCATAGCGGACCGCGCCATCGGTCCGGGCCAGGCGCCCGGCTGGAGCGGTTTCGGGGCATCAGGGCGGCAGACACGCGCTGCCGCGGCACAACCGAGAACCGCGTCCATCCACTGGGCGCCCAGACCTGGAGGACCAGCACATGGCCCCCGTCGTCACCATGCGACAGCTGCTCGAGAGCGGCGTTCACTTCGGTCACCAGACCCGGCGCTGGAACCCGAAGATGAAGCGCTTCATCTTCACCGAGCGCAACGGCATCTACATCATCGACCTGCAGAAGTCGCTGTCCTACATCGACCGCGCCTACGACTTCGTGAAGGAGACCGTCGCCCACGGCGGCACGATCCTGTTCATCGGCACGAAGAAGCAGGCTCAGGAGGCCATCTCCGAGCAGGCGGCCAGGGTCGGCATGCCCTACGTCAACCAGCGCTGGCTGGGCGGCATGCTCACCAACTTCTCGACCGTGCACAAGAGGCTGCAGCGCCTGAAGGAGCTCGAGGAGCTCGACTTCGACAACGTCGCCGCCTCGGGGCTCACCAAGAAGGAGCTCCTCATGCGCCGGCGCGAGAAGGACAAGCTGGAGCGCACACTCGGCGGCATCCGTGACATGGGCCGCGTGCCCAGCGCGGTGTGGGTCGTCGACACCAAGAAGGAGCACATCGCGATCAGCGAGGCCAAGAAGCTCGGCATCCCTGTGGTCGCGATCCTCGACACCAACTGCGACCCCGACGAGGTCGACTACCCGATCCCGGGCAACGACGATGCCATCCGCGCCGTCGGCCTGCTGACCCGGGTCGTCGCCGACGGTGTCGCCGCCGGTCTCATGGCCCGCTCCGGCGCCGCCCGTGGTGACGAGAAGCCGGCCGCCGCCGAGCCGCTGGCCGAGTGGGAGCGCGAGCTCATCGAGCAGGGCACCGGCGAGACCGCCGCCGCTCCCGCGGCCGCGCCCGCCGAGGCCGCTCCTGAGGCCGCCGCCGAGGCTGCTCCGGCCGAGGCCGCTCCTGAGGCCGCTCCTGAGGCTGCTCCGGTCGAGGCTGCTCCGGCCGAGGCTGCTGCGCCGGCCGAGCCCACCGCTGAGGACAAGCCCGAGCAGCAGTCCTGACGGCTGGTCGACGGACGCGCCCCCGGTCGACGGGGGCGCGTCCAGGCCCGGCGAAGCCGGGCCCGCACAGGTGATAGGCCGCGGCGAGGCTGGGCAGCATACCGGGCGAGGCAGCAGTAGGGGCCGGGCCCGGTGCGCGCCCCCGAGCAAGGCAGAGTTCCTGTACGGCACGGGCCCGCCCTGCCGACCCCGGGGTGGGCCGCCGATCACGGCGCCCACCCGATCCACGACGACGAACTTTCACAAGGAATAAGAGCAATGGCTTCCGTGAACATGGCCGACGTCAAGCGGCTTCGCGAGATCACCGCTGCCGGCATGATGGCCTGCAAGAAGGCGCTGGAGGAGTCCGAAGGCGACATCGACCGCGCCATCGAGCTGCTGCGCCTCAAGGGCGCCAAGGACGTGGGCAAGCGCGAGGCCCGCACCGCCTCCAACGGCCTCGTCGCGCTCAAGCAGGACGGCGACTCCTCCGCCGCGCTCCTCGAGCTCAACTGCGAGACCGACTTCGTGGCGAAGGGCGAGCGTTTCCAGGAGCTGGCCGCCCAGGTCGTGGAGCACATCCTCGCGACCAGGCCCGCCGACGTGCCGGCGCTGCTCGAGTCCTCCTTCGACGGCAAGACCGTCAAGGAGCACCTCGACATCGCCAACGCCGCGCTCGGCGAGAAGATCGAGGTCCGCAGGTTCTCGGTGCTGGAGGGCGGCTACGTCGGCGCCTACATGCACCGCACCGACCCGGCACTGCCGCCCGCGGTCGGCGTGCTGGTCCAGCTCGACAAGCCCAACGCCGAGGTCGCCAAGGACATCGCGCAGCACGCGGCGGCGATGGCCCCGCAATACCTCAAGCCGGCCGCCGTGCCCGCCGAGATCGTCGAGAAAGAGCGCAAGCTCTTCGAGGAGATGACCCGCGAGGAGGGCAAGCCCGAGGCCGCGGTCGGCAAGATCGTTGAGGGCCGCGTCAACGGCTGGTACAAAGACTTCACCCTCCTCCAGCAGACCTTCGTCAAGGACGGCAAGAAGAGCGTGGGCAAGTTCGCCGAGGAGAACGGCGTCGAGGTCCTCGGCTTTGTCCGTTTCAAGGTCGGTCAGGCTTAGGCTTAGGCAAGCCGCCAGCTCAACGAACCGCCGAACGAAGGAGGCCGCCGCCGTGCAGGACCACCGGGAGCCAGCCCACGAATCCACACGGACGGCGGCTTCCTCGTCTCCACACCCGTCAAGCCCGCTGCGGTGGAAACGGGTGATGCTGAAGCTGTCGGGCGAGGCGTTCGCCGGCAGCGAGCCGCTGGGCATCGACCCGGTCATCGTCGACCACCTGGCCGACTCGATCACCGAGGCGGTCCAGGAGGGCGTGCAGGTCGCGGTCGTGGTCGGCGGCGGCAACATGTTCCGCGGCGCCACCCTCTCGGAGGGCGGCATGGACCGGGCCAGGGCCGACTACATGGGCATGCTCGGCACGGTCATCAACTGCCTGGCGCTGCAGGACTTCCTCGAACGGCGGGGCGTGGAGACGCGCGTGCAGACGGCCATCACCATGCAGCAGGTGGCCGAGCCGTTCCTGCCGCGCCGCGCCATCAGGCACCTCGAGAAGGGGCGCGTGGTCATCTTCGGCGCCGGGCTCGGATCGCCCTTCTTCTCCACCGACACCGCGGCGTCCCAGCGAGCCCTCGAGATCGGCGCGGAGGCGCTGCTCAAGGGCACACAGGTGGACGGGATCTACGATTCCGACCCCCGCAAGAATCCGGACGCGGTCAGGTTCGACCACCTTGACTACGGAGAGGTGCTGCTCCGCGACCTCGCGGTCATGGACGCCACCGCGATCAGCCTGTGCAAGGACAACGATCTGCCCATCGTGGTCTTCGACCTCATGGGCGAGGGCAACATCCTGCGCGCCGTCCGCGGTGAGAAAATCGGCACGCTGGTCAGTCCCGCAGGCAAATGAGCGAGCGAGCCCGACACCGCCAGCTAGAAGACAGGGAGCCGCTGTGATCGACGAAACCCTCCTCGAAGCCGAGGACAAAATGGACAAGGCCGTGTCCGTCGCGAAGGAGGACTTCGCGAGCATCCGTACGGGCCGGGTCACCCCCGCGATGTTCAGCAAGATCAACGCCGAATATTACGGCACGCCGACGCCCATCCAGCAGCTGGCGTCGTTCCACGTGCCCGAGGCGCGCATGGTGCTCATCCAGCCTTATGACAAGAGCTCCATGTCGGCGATCGAGCGGGCCATCCGCGACTCCGACCTCGGCGTCAACCCGACCGACGACGGTCAGGTGATCCGCGTGACGTTCCCGGAGCTGTCCGAGGAGCGCCGCAAGGAATACATCAAGGTCGCCAGGAACAAGGGCGAGCAGGCCAAGGTGTCGGTGCGCAACATCCGCCGGTCCGCCAAGGAGATCCTCGACAAGATGATGAAGGACGGCGACGCCGGCGAGGACGAGGTCAGGCGGGCCGAGAAGGAGCTCGACGACCTCACCCAGAAGCACGTCGCGAAGATCGACGAGCTGCTCAAGGTCAAGGAAGCCGAACTGCTCGAAGTGTGAGCGGCGCGCCCGGCGGTGGGCCGCCTCCGGCGGGTTCCTGCCACCCGGGGCGAAGGCAGCGGGCATGCACTCTGCGGCCCTCGCCCAGGCGGCGGGGGCCGCGGCTATGGAGAACTCTGTGGACAGTAGTACGGCTGGCACCAGCTCGAGCGGCGGCAGCCGTACCGGCAGGAACCTGCCCGCCGCGATCGCGGTGGGCGTCGTGCTGGGCGCGCTGGTGCTCGGCACCCTCTACACGGTCAAGGAGCTGTTCCTGGTCGTGGTCGTCGGCGCCGTGGGCGTCGGCACGGTGGAGCTGACCAGGGCGTTCGCGACCCGTGACATCAAGGTGCCGGTGGCGCCCGTGCTCGCCGGGCTGGTGGCGATGCAGGTGGCGGCCTACTGGGGCGGTGCGGTCTGGTTACTGGCCGCGTTCGCCGGGTTCGCGCTCGTCCTGCTGATCTGGCGGATGTTCGGCGACGGCACCGACGGCTACGTACGCGACGCGTCCGCGTCGGTCTTCACGCTCTTCTACCCCTGCATGCTGGCCTCGTTCGTGCCGTTGCTGCTCAAGCCCGACGACGGCGACCACCGGGTGCTGATCTTCATCGCGGTGACCATCGCCAGCGACATCGGCGGCTACGTCGCCGGCGTGTTGTTCGGCCGCCACCAGATGACGGTGATCAGCCCGAAGAAGACCTGGGAGGGCCTGGCCGGGTCGGTCGTGGCGTGCGTGGCGGTCGGCGGCTGGCTGGTGACGTGGCTGCTCGGCGGCGAGCTGTGGCAGGGCGCGCTGATCGGCGGGCTCGCGGCGGCGCTGGCGACCGCGGGCGACCTGATCGAGTCGATGATCAAGCGTGATCTCGGCATCAAGGACCTGGGCACGATCCTGCCCGGCCACGGCGGCCTGATGGACCGGCTCGACTCGCTGGTGACGGTGCTCGTGCCGGCCTGGCTGCTGATGACGGTGTTCTTCTAGCTCCCGGTTCCGCTAACGGTGTGCTTCCAGCGCCTGCGCTGTGACGGGGGTCAGCCAGAGCCACCGTACGGCCTCGCCCCCGAACGCGAACCCCGACATGTCGGGCATGTGGGGCGGGCTGTTCGCCAGCAGCACCCCCGAATACTGCGGCCCGAGCGGGAACGTCGCCGGCTTGTGATACCACTTCGCGGTGTGCCCGTGGCCGAGCCACGTGACCGAGTGCCACGGATACTGCGACAACCACACCAGCAGCAGCGCCGCGTCCTTCGGGTCCTCGCGGGTGGCCACGGCCAGCTCGACCCTGGCGTACGCGCCGGGTTCGTCGATCCACTGCTCGACCGTGGGCATGCGCTGGCAGCTCATCCCGACCGTCGACAACACGGTGAAGTCGCGATCCTGGTGCGGCGGGCGTTCGGTGATGCCGACGGTCGGCAGCCGCTCGCCGCCGGCGTCCCAGTAACGGCCCGCCGGGCCGAGCGCGCGGTCCAGATGGCCCATCACGAACTGCTGGAACGACGGCCAGGCGCCCTCGCCGTGCCGCCAGCGCCAGTAGGACTCGGCGTTGGCGATGCGCGGGCTCAGCCCTTCGAGCGCCTCCGACAGCGCCCAGGCGAACGGCGACTCGCCCACCGCGTCACGCGCGTAGCCGGGCATGCTCCGGTTCATGTCGGCCCAGCCGGGGACGACCGCCAGCAGGTCGTCGTCCTCGTAGAGCGCCACGCCGTCGCCCTCCTCGAACCACAGCGTGCTGAGCTGCCCGAGCGGCCGGCGGCCCTCGGGGTGCAGCGTGCCGGCCCTCGGCATCAGGGGCGGCAGGCCGGCGTTGATCCTGGCCAGGTCGACCACGGGCGGGGCGGGGCGGTGGTTGGCCAGCCACACGGCGCCGTGCACCGTGCCGTCGGGCGAGCACAGGTAAGCTACCGAGGAGTCCTCATCACGCTCGACCACGAGCGTCCGGCTGCCGTACGGGTTGCCCGCGGCGAGGACGACCTCGGTGCCACCCTCGCCAGATGCCGACCGGAAAATCGCCATACGAGATGACTGTAGATCGGGCGGCAACCGCGACGCGAGCCCAACCAGCACCAGGAATGCCACCTCCGATCCGAACGTTCACTACCCAGGCCGACAACCCCTCAAGCAAAGGCGTCACCGTGTCCCAGCCTCCAGGCCAGCTCACCTTCGTCGCGCCCCGGCGGGCCAAGCCCGCACGGCACCTGGCCGACCTGTCGATGGCCGATCGCCGGGCCGCGGTCACCGAGCTGGGCGAGAAGGCGTTCCGCGCCGACCAGCTCTCGCGCCACTACTTCGAGCGCCTGACCACCGACGTCGGGTCGATGACCGATCTGCCCGCCGCCTCCCGCGAGAAGCTGTCCGCGCTGCTGCCCGAGCTGCTCACGCCGGTCAGGGAGCTGACCTCCGACGGCGGCACGACCCGCAAGACGTTGTGGCGGCTGTTCGACGGCGCGCTCGTCGAGTCGGTGCTGATGCGCTATCCCGACCGGGTGACGATGTGCGTGTCGTCGCAGGCCGGCTGCGGCATGAACTGCCCGTTCTGCGCCACCGGCCAGGCGGGCCTGACCCGCAACATGTCCACCGCCGAGATCGTCGAGCAGGTGGTCTCGGGCGCTCGCGCGCTGGCCGCCGGCGAGGTGCCGGGCGGTCCCGGCCGGGTGAGCAACGTCGTGTTCATGGGCATGGGCGAGCCGCTGGCCAACTACAAGCAGGTCATCGGTGCGGTGCGGCGGCTGGTGGAGCCGGCGCCGCACGGGCTCGGCATCTCCGCGCGCGGCGTCACCGTCTCCACGGTGGGGCTGGTGCCCGCCATCGGCAAGCTCGCCGACGAGGGGCTGCCGGTCACGCTGGCGCTGTCGCTGCACGCGCCCGACGACGAGTTGCGCGACACGCTCGTGCCGATCAACACGCGGTGGAAGGTGGCGGAGGTCCTCGACGCCGCGTGGGCGTACGCGGCCAGGACCAAGCGGCGGGTCTCCATCGAATACGCCCTGATCAAGGACATCAACGACCATGAGTGGCGGGCCGACCTGCTCGGCAAGCTGGTGAAGAACAAACTGGTGCACGTCAACCTCATCCCGCTCAACCCCACGCCGGGCTCCAAGTGGACGGCGTCACGGCCCGAGGACGAGCGGGCGTTCGTACGCCGGCTGCAGTTCCACGGCGTCCCCGTGACGGTCCGCGACACCCGCGGGCGCGAGATCGACGGCGCGTGCGGGCAGCTGGCCGCCGCCGAGTAGGGATCGGGCGCTAGTTCGTCCTGAGGCGGCGCAGGACATAGCCGGTCAGGCCGATCAGGCACCAGAGCAGGGAGAGGGCCGCCAGCTCGGGAAAACGGCCGAGCAGGTCGCCGGCGCTCGCGGCCCGCATCCAGGGGATCAGCGGCACGGTCAGCCAGTAGAGGGGTGAGGTGCTGAGCAGCAGCGTCGCCAGGAACCCGAGCAGCAGGGTCATGATGGAGACGGCGGGGGAGCGTAGGATCGCGCGGCTGGTGAGGGCGCCCAGCGCGGTTCCCGCCAGCGCGGCCAGGGCATACAGGGCGACCACGGCGAGCAGCACGCCGGCCGGCGGGGAGGCGCTCACGCCGAGCAGCAGGGCCCAGCCCAGGGCGATCGCGGCGAGCCCGGCGCACGCCGTGAACGCCGCGACCAGTCCCGCGGCCACCTCCCTGCCCCGGCCGCCCGCCTGGATCGCCGACATCTCGCGCTGCCGGTCCGGCTCGGTGTCGAGCAGGCTCCTGGCGGCCCAGGCCAGCACCGGGACGATCAGCACGGCGCCGTCCGTGAGCACGGACGTCTCCTCGCCCTTCGGGGCGCGGCTGCCGTAGAGGATCGCGAGCAGGGCCAGGGCGAGCAGGAGCGCCTGGTAGACGCGGTGGGAGCGGACGTAGGCGGCCATCCGGAAGCCGGCCAGGGGGATCAATTGCTCTCCTCGATCTCGCGGGCCCGGTAACCTTCGCCGCGCATCCTGGCCAGAAACCGCTGGACGTCGGCGGCGGGCAGCGTCACGGCCACGGTCGCGTGCCGGCGCTCGGGCGGCCCGCCCTCCACGGAGCGCCGTACGGTCTCGCCGGGAGACTCGTCCGCGGCGTGCGGGTCCGGGGCGTTCTCCTTCAGGTGGCCGCTGCTCAGCGTCCAGTGGCGGACACCGGGCAGGGAACGCAGGCCGCCCTGGTGGTCGCCGGCGATGACGATGCCGCCCCTGGCCGCCACCTCGCCCGCGATCGCTGGCAGCGCCTCGCGCGTGTCGGCGTCGAGCCCGGCGAACGGCTCGTCGAGGATCAGCAGCTGCGGCTCGGCCATCAGTGCCTGCGCCAGCCCCACCTTGTGCGCGCTGCCCTTCGACAGCTCACCCAGCGGGGAGTCGAGCAGGTGGCCCATGTCCAGGCGCTCCGCCCACGGCTCCCAGCGAGCGCCCCCGCGCACCCGGGACATGTGCCGCAGATAGCGCGTCACCGTGAACGGCTGGGCGGTGGGGAACCGGTCGGGAGCGAAGCCGACGATCGACGGGCGGCCGGTGATCGTGCCCGCGGACGGCCGGGCGAGGCCCGCGAGGAGGCGGAGCAGGGTCGACTTGCCGGCTCCGTTCACCCCGGTCAGCTCGATCACGTCGCCGGGGGTGAGCTCGGCGTCGGCGTCTGCGATGACCAGGGGATCGCGCCGCCGGTAGCGGAAGGACACATGGGAGAGACGCATGGTGCTGTAACGGTATAAGCGGCGCCGCATCGTCGTGATAAAGAACCGCATCGGCGAGCACGGTGGGAATGTCAAAATAGGGAGGTCGGGGTACTTCTCAAGAGGAGTGAAGCTTGAACCGCTTTCCGCGGGTCATGGGCATGCGTTCAGGCTATGACCCCGCCGAGGTCGACGCGCTGATCGAGCGGATCGAGTCGACGCTCGGCAGGGGCTCGCACGCCATGGAACCCGTCACCGCCGACGAGGTGCGCGGCGCGACGTTCCGTGCCAGACGCGGTGGCTACCTGGAGACCGCCGTCGACTTCGCGCTCGAGGCGTTCGTGGTGGCGCTGGAGACGCAGGCCAAGCGGCCCGTACGCCTGGCGATGGCCGAGCCCACCGGCGAGATGTTGCGGGAGGAGTGGTTCGAGACCCAGGCCGCCCGCGTCGAGCGAGTGGCCTTCCGCGCCGGGCGCATGAGCTCGGGCTACAACGAGGACGAGGTCGACGCCTTCCTCGACCGGATCGTGGCCACGCTGCGCGGCACGACCGACTACCCGCTCACGGCGAAGGAGGTGCGCGAGGCCACGTTCTCCACCGTGCTGTTCCGCTCCGGCTACCTGACCGCGGACGTCGACGCCTTCCTGGCCGACATCGCCGAGGTCCTCGACCAGCGCCATTAGGCGATCTCCAGCGGGCCCCCATAATGAGGGTCATGCCGGTATCAGTACGCCCCATCGCACCTGACGACACCCCGGTGGTGACCCGCGTGCTCAGCGGGAGCTGGGGAGGCACCACCGTGATCGCGCTGAACCGCGGCGAGCTGGTGGACGCGGCCGAGCTGCCCGGCTTCGTCGCCGAGAGCGGCGGCGAGGTGGCCGGCGTGCTCACCTATCTTGACCACGACGGGTCCGTGGAGATCGTCACGATCGACGCGGTGCTGCCCGGACAGGGCGTCGGCCGTGCCCTGCTCGACGCCGTACGCGCGCTCGCGTCCGCACGCGGGATGACGCGGCTCACGCTCACCACCACGAACGACAACACCCATGCCCTGCGCTTCTACCAGCGGTACGGCTTCGACCTCGTCGCCCTGCACCGCGACGCGGCGGACGAGGCGCGCAAGCTCAAGCCCGCGATCCCGGCCGAGTCCGACGGCATCGCGATCAGGCACTACCTGGAGCTCGAACTGGCCCTGTGATCCCTCTGCCGCGGCAGGTCAGCCGGTGGCGGGCGCGGCCGGGGCGGGAGGCGGTGTCCCGGGCGCGGGTCGTTCGTCGGGCCTTCTCCTGTTCTGCAGCAGCGCCACGATCACCGAGGTCGCCGGAGCGGCCAGGAACGCGCCGGTGATGCCGGCGATCACGCTGCCCACGGTGATGGCGACCAGGATGACCGCGCCGGGCAGGTCGAGGGCCTTGCCGTAGATCTGCGGCGCGAGCACGTGCCCCTCCAGCTGCTGCACGGCCACGGTCACCGCGACCACGATCAGCGCCACCAGCCAGCCCTTGGCCACGAGCGCCACCACCGCGGCCAGCAACCCCGCCGCGAACGCCCCCACCACCGGCAGGAACGCCCCCACGAACGTCAGCACCGCCAGCGGCAGGGCGAGCGGCACCCCGAGGATCCACAGCGCGAGCCCGATGAAGAACCCGTCGACCGCTCCCACGATCGCCACCCCGCGGATGTAGCGGCCGACCACGGAGAAGATCAGCTCGCCGGTCCCGGTCAGGCGGGCCCTGGCCGAGGCCGGGGCGAGGTCCACGAGCCAGCGGAAGAGCCGGTCGCCGCCGTGCACGAAGTAGACCGACAGGATGACGGCCAGCACGGCTCCGACGACGATCTCGCCGACCGTCCTGACCCCGGCCAGCGCCCCTGTGGTGATCTGCCTGCCCTGCCCCGACAGGTAGTCCCTGGCCTGGCCGAGGAGCTGCCGGTCGTCGAGCCCGACGGCGGCGACCAGGCGGTGCAGGTCACGCAGCACCTGGTCGACGCTGGTGCGCAGCTCCGTCACGCTGGCGACGGTGGGCGGCACCAGCAGCGCGATCAGGGCGCCCGCCAGCACCAGCCCGCCGACGAACGTGACGGCGGTGGCCGCCGCCCTGCTGAGCCCGCGTGACCTGAGCCAGCGGGCCGGGGGCAGCAGCAGCGCCGTCAGGAACACGCCGATGATGATCGAGATGGCCACCGTACGCACGTGGTGCAGGCAGAACAGGGCCACCGCGATGACCGCGAACCATCCGAGCAACCGCCACGGCCCCATGCCCAACCCCCGATCGCACCTGGTCAGAGGCGTTCCCCCAGGAGATCGCGGGCAACCCCCAGGTCAGGCGGGTGGGGCGAGGTGGGGGCGCTGGGAACGTTTGTTGGACTCGTACGCCTCCCGCGCGGCGTAGGTGGCGCTCGTCGTTCCCACCTGCGCCACGGGCACGTCCCACCAGGCCTCCGACGAGGGGACGTCGTCGGCCAGCCGGTCGGTGCGTACGTAGATCACCGTGGTCTCCGTCGCTGACCGGGCCGCGTCGAGCGCCTTGCGCAGGTCGGCGACCGACTCGGGGCGCAGCACGGAGGCGCCGAGGCTGGCCGCGTTGGCGGCCAGGTCGACGGGGAGCGGGCCGCCGTCGCGGCCGGAATAGGCGGTGCCGAGCCGTTCGGCGCCGACGCTCTCGGACAGGCGGCCGATGGAGGCGAAGCCGGAGTTGTCGACCAGCACGACGATCAGCTTGATGCCCTCGGCGACGGCGGTGATCAGCTCCTGCGCCATCATCAGGTAGGAGCCGTCGCCCACGAGCACGAACACCTCGCGCTCGGGCGCCGCCATCTTGACGCCGAGGCCGCCCGCGATCTCGTAGCCCATGCAGGAGTAGCCGTACTCGACGTGGTAGCTGCCGGGACCGCTGGGCCGCCAGAGCTTGTGCAGGTCGCCGGGCATCGACCCGGCCGCGCACACCACCACGCCGTCGTCGCCGGCTGCCGCGTTGACCGCGCCGATCACCGCCGACTGCGGCAGCGGCGAGCCCTCCAGGCCGTACGCCGCGTCGACGGCCGCGTCCCACGCCCGGGTGAGCTCGGCGGCCTGGGCGCGGTAGACGGTCGGCGTGTTCCAGCCCGCGCACGCCTGGCCCAGGTCGGCCAGCGCCTCGCGGGCGTCGGCGACCAGTTGCAGGCCGGACAGCTTGGCGGCGTCGAAGCCGGTGATGTTGACGTTCACGAACCGCGCGCCGGGGGCGAAGATCGTGCGCGAGGCGGTGGTGAAGTCGCTGTAGCGGGTGCCCACGCCGATGATCACATCGGCCTCGCGGGCCAGCGCGTTGGCGGCGGTGGTGCCCGTGGCGCCGATGGCGCCCATCGCGAGGGGATGGCCGTGGGGGAGGGCGCCCTTGCCCGCCTGGGTCTCGGCCACCGGGATGCCGTGCGCCTCGGCGAAGGCACGGAGTTCGTCGGTGGCCTGGCTGTAGATGGCTCCGCCGCCCGCGACGATCAGCGGGCGTTCGGCCGAGGTGATCAGCTCGGTGGCCCTGGCCAGGGCGGCGCGCTCGGGGCGGGTTCTGGGGATGTGCCACACGCGGCGGGCGAACAGCTCGTCGGGCCAGTCGAACGCCTCCGCCTGCACGTCCTGCGGCAGCGCCAGCGTCACCGCGCCGGTCTCGGCGGGGTCGGTGAGCACCCGCATGGCGGCCAGCAGCGCGGACGGGAGCTGCTCGGGGCGGTTGATCCGGTCCCAGAAACGGGAGACCGGCTTGAAGCAGTCGTTGACCGAGACGTCGTAGGAGCGGGTGTCCTCCAGCTCCTGCAACACCGGGCTGGCCACGCGGGTGGAGAAGATGTCGCCGGGCAGCAGCAGCACCGGCAGCCGGTTGATCGTCGCCGCGGCCGCACCGGTGACCATGTTGGTCGCGCCGGGGCCGATCGAGGTGGTGCAGGCCAGGGTCGCCAGCCGGTCGGCGGCGCGGGCGTAGGCGGCGGCGGTGTGCACCATCGCCTGCTCGTTGCGGGTTAGGTGGTAGGGCAGGTCGCCGGCCGCGGTGGCCAGCGCCTGGCCGAGGCCGGCGACGTTGCCGTGGCCGAAGATGCCGGCGCAGCCGCCGAAGAAGCGCCGCTCCTCGCCGTCGCGCTCGCTCCACTGCTGGGCCAGGAACCGCACCACGGCCTGTGCGACGGTCAGGCGGGTCGTCATGAGACCTCCTCCGTCAGCCGGCGCGCCGGGCTCGGGGACCTGTCGGCAAGCTCGCTCATGATTCACTCCCGAACGGCAGTCTCGGGTCGATGGGCTGGGACTCCCACGACGAGCGGATCCAGGCGTGGCCGGGGTCGTCGCAGAACGCCATCGAACGCTGTTCCGCCGGGCCCGCCAGGACGTTCAGATAGTAGAGGTCGTAGCCGGGCGCGGCCATGGACGGCCCGTGGTAGCCGTACGGCACCAGGACGACGTCGCCGGAGGAGACCTCGGCGAGGGTGTCGATCTGGCCGCGTTCGGAGGAGTAGACGCGCTGGTAGCCGGGGCCCCGGCCGGCGACCTCGAAGTAGTAGATCTCCTCCAGCACGGCCTCGCCCGGGTTGGGGGTGTCGTGCTTGTGCGGAGGGTAGGACGACCAGTTGCCGCCGGGGGTGAGCACTTCGACCGCCATGAGCTTGTCGCAGTCGAAGGCGTCGGGGGAGCAGAAGTTGTTCACCTGGCGGCTGGCCTGGCCCGCGCCCCTGATCTCGACGGCGACGTCGGCGGCGGGCACGTGGCGGGGCTCCAGCGCGCGGGTGGCGCGGGCCGAGGGCAGCGCGAAGCGCCCGTCGCCCCTGAGCGTCACGTGGGCGCCGATCGGGAGGTAGACGAAGTCGGACGGGCCGTCGAACACGGAGGAACGCCCGGCCAGCTCGTACGTCACCGCGCCGGGCCCTTGCGTGCCGGGCGGCGGGGTGGCGGATGGGGTGATGGCGACCGTGCACGAGCCGGACAGGGGGAGCACGAGCATCTCCTCCTCGCCGGTGTCGAAGGAGACCGTGGCGTCGGACAGGTTCGCCACGCGCAGGCCCGAATAGGTCCAGCCGGCCAGGGATGGGGTGATCTCCACGGCCCAGGGACCGTTGGAGGACTTGCCGTACGGAAGGTAGGTCATGCGCGAACCTCTCGGACCAGGGCGGCGGCGCCGTCCACGGCTGTTGCCACGTCGTCGTCCGGAGGGTAGAGCAGAGCGCGCCCGACGACGAGCCCCCGCACGCCCGGCAGCCCGAGCGCGCGGTCCCAGTCGGCGTAGGCGGCGTCGATGTCCGGAGGGTCGCCGCCGAGCAGCAGGGCGGGCAGCGTGGTGGCCGCCATCACCCGCTCCATCTCCGCCACGGCGGGGATCTTGAGCCAGGTGTAGGCCGAGGTGACGCCGAGCGCCTGGGCGACGCTGATCGCGCGGATCACCGCGTCGGGCGACAGGTCGTTGCGTACGGCGCCCGTCTCCGAGCGCAGCGACCAGAACGGCTCCACCATGGCGACCAGGCGCCTGCGGGCCAGGTCGGTGACGGCGCGGGCGCAGGACTCCAGCGTCGCCACGGTCGCGTGGTCGCCGGGGTCGATGCGGCAGAGCATCTTGCCGCCGTCGAGGCGCATGGTGTCGATGGACGCCGCGTCGAAGCCGGTGAAACGGTCGTCCAGCTCGAACACCGAGCCCTGCAGGCCGCCCCTGTTCATGGAGCCGAAGGCCAGCTTGCCCTCCAGCGCCCCCAGCAGGAGCAGGTCCTCCAGCACGTCGGGGGCGGCCAGGATGCCGTCCACGCCCGGCCTGGCGAGCGCGGTCTGGAGCCGGGCGAGCAGGTCCGCGCGGCTGGCCATGGCCAGCGGGCGGTCGCGTACGGCCAGCGCTCCCCTGGCGGGATGGTCGGCGGCGATGATGAGCAGCCGCTCGCCCTCGCCGGGCATGCCGCGTCGCTGCCGCCGGGCCGCCGCCTCGGCGATCTCTTCGGGCTTGGTGGCGCGGATGTGGGTGAGCCGCGCGTATCCGGCGGCCCTGGGCAGCGTGATGTCGCTCAAGAGCGATCCCCGTTCTCGGTGCCGTTCAGCAGGTCCTCCACGTCGGTCGTGGCCGGCATGGCGTCGGCGCAGGCCAGGCGGGCGGCGACGAAGGCGCCCGCGGCGTTGGCGAAGCGGATCGTGCGCTCCAGCGGCCAGCCGCGCAGCAACCCCAGGCAGACGCCGCCTCCGAACGCGTCGCCGGCGCCGATGCCGTTGACCACCTTGACCTCCACGGGCTCCACCAGGGTGCTCTCCTCGGCGGTGCGGGCGAAGACCCCTTCCGGGCCCATCTTCACGATGGCGACCTTCACCCCGGCGTCCAGCAGCGCCTGCGCCGCGGCCTCCGGATCGCGTACGCCGACCGCGGTCTCCACCTCGTCGAGGTTGCCGACGGCGACGTTGACGTGCGGCAGCGCCCGGCGCGCCGCCTCGCGGGCGGCCTCGCGCGACTCCCACAGGCTGGGCCGGTAGTCGAGGTCGAACACCGTCCATCCCGTGGTGCGCGCCGACAGTGCGGCGGTGTGGGCGGCGGCGCTCGGCTCCTTGCTCAGGCCGGTCAGCGAGAACCAGAACAGGCTCGTGGCCGCGATGGCGTCGAGGTCGAGGTGATCGGGAGAGATGCGCAGGTCAGGTGGATGCTCGCCGCGGTAGAAGTAGATGGGGAAGTGGTCGGGAGGAAAGATCTCGCAGAACGTGACGGGCGTGGGCGGGCCCTCGATGGTGCTCACGTAGGCGTCGTCGACGCCGAAGCCGCGGATCGCCTGCCGGACGAAGTCCCCGAAGGGGTCGGCTCCCACGGCGGTGATCACGGCGGGGCGCAGCCCGTGGCGCGCGGCGGCCACGGCGACGTTCGTGGGGCTGCCGCCGAGGAACTTGCCGAAGGTCTCGACCTCGGCCAGGCCGACGCCGGTCTGCAGCGGGTAGACGTCGACACCGCATCGGCCGATCGTGATCAGGTCGTGCACGGCGGGCCCGGGCGGGGGGCCTGCCGCGGGGAGCGGGGTTTGCACCTGACGCACCTCCAGAGTTCAGCTTCTCGACACTATGGCATATTGTCATGACATTCGGATGTCCGCTATGTTGCCTTGTGTGCCCACCTCGAAACGAGCGCGCCACACCTCGCAGTGTCGGACGGCTGACCCCTCCCCTTCGGGCAAAGACACAGCGTACGGGCGATTTGGGCTGGCCTTTACGTCATATGCATGTCATGACATATTGGCCCATGACTTCCTCCCCTAAGGACATGTCGGAGGGTTTGCATGGCAGTGCGGAAACGGTCGCTGGGAGTGGTCGCGGTCCTCACCGCGGCCGGGCTGGGGCTCGCCGCGTGCGGCGGCTCATCCGGCGGTGGCGAGGGTGAGGCCATCGAGCTGACCATCACCCAGAACGCCATCAAGGGCGGCAAGAACGCCGCCGGGGCGACCTTCATCGAGGACTGGGTGATTCCCCAGTTCGAGGCCGCCCAGAAGGCGAAGGGGAAGGACGTCACGGTCAAGTTCGTCCCCAGCGGAGTCGACGACGAACAGTACAAGACCAAGCTCTCCCTCGACCTCAAGTCAGGCAAGGGCGCGGACGTCATGGACATCGACGGGATCTGGGCCGGCGAGTTCGCCGAGGCGGGCTACATCAAACCCCTGTCGGAGCTGGTCGGGCCGGAGGCCGACAACTGGGACGGCTGGTCGCAGATCCCCGAGGCCGTCCAGGGCATGGCCGAGTTCAACGACAAGAAGTACGCCCTGCCGGTCGGCACCGACGGCCGGGTGCTCTACTTCAACAAGACGCTCTTCCAGCAGGCCGGGCTCCCCGCCGACTGGCAGCCGAAGAGCTGGCAGGAGATCCTCGACGCGGGCACGAAGCTGAAGTCCGCGGGCGTGCCCGTGCCGATCCAGATCAACGCCGGCACCGCCATGGGCGAGGCCACCTCGATGCAGGGCGTGCTGCCGCTGCTCGCCGGCGCGGGCGGCGAGGTGCAGCAGGACGGCAAGTGGACCGGCGCCTCCCAGGCGATGAAGGACGCGCTCGGCCTCTACCAGAAAATCTACGGTGGCGGCCTCGGCGACCCCAAGCTCCAGCAGGAGGCCAAGGGCCGCGACAAGTCGTTCCAGCAGTTCGCCGAGGGCAAGGTCGGCATCCTCATGGAGGGCGACTACTTCTGGCGCGGCGTCGTCAACCCCAAGGACGGCGTGGCGAAGATGGACGACCGCGACCAGGTCGTCGGCTACGCCATGATCCCCGCGATGGAGCCCGGCAAGGGCCTGCGCGGCCAGGACTTCGTCAGCATGTCGGGCGGCGCGCTGCGCACGGTCAACCCCAACAGCGAGCACCCGAAGGAGGCCTTCGAGCTGCTCGCCTTCACACTCTCGCCCGAGGCGCTGAAGGAGGAGACCAAGGACGGCAACGTCCGCGTCACCCCGCGCACCGACGTCAACAAGGAGATCCTCGCCGGTGAGCCACTGCTCACCTTCATCTCCGAGAAGGTGCTGCCGGTGACGGCCTACCGGCCGCCCGTCGCCGTCTACCCGCAGGTGTCGGCGGCGCTGCAGGAGGCCACCGCGGCCGTGGTCGGCGGCACCGCGCCCGATCAGGCGGCGGCCGACTACCAGAAGAAACTCGAAGGAATCGTCGGTGGCGCAGGCAACATCGCCTCCTGAGGTCGTCAAGGAAGACGAGCGGACCCGCCGCGGCTACAGCTCCGACGCGGCGGGCCTGGGCAACCTGCGGGCAGGGGCGTTCGTCGCCCCCGCCCTGCTGCTCATTGCCGCCTTCCTCGTGTTCCCCGCGCTCTGGGTGCTCTACCTGGGGCTCACCAACTACCGCCTGACCGGCGCCGCCGCGGCCGAACCGCAGTTCGTCGGGCTGGCCAACCTCCTTGACGCGGTCTCCAACCCCACGTTCTGGAACTCGACCTGGCTGACCCTGCAGTTCGTGCTCGGCTCCGCCGTCATCGGCCAGGTCGTGCTCGGCTTCTCGATCGCCTGGATGCTGCGCGACCGTACGGGACCGCTCAAGCGGCTGGTCGAGGGCCTGGTCATCCTGGCCTGGATCCTGCCGAGCGCCGTCGTGTCGTTCCTGTGGGTGGCGCTGCTCGACCGCGACGGCGGCACGCTCAACGCGCTGCTCGGCATCCCCGGCTTCCCGTGGCTGCTCGACCACCCGATGTTGTCGATCATCGTCTTCAACACCTGGCGCGGCACCGCGTTCTCGATGATGTTGTACGGCGCCGCGCTCGGCAACGTGCCGCCCTCCCACCTGGAGAGCGCCCGCCTGGCCGGAGCCTCCGGCTGGCAGCAGCTCATGGACGTCGTCTTCCCGCACATCCGGGGCCACATCCTGACGAACCTGCTGCTCATCAGCCTGTGGACGTTCAACGACTTCTCTCCGTTCCTCATCACCGCCGGCGGCCCCGACGGCCGGTCCGAGGTGCTGGCCGTGCACGTGTACAAGGTCGCGCTGCAGAGCGGCGAACTGGGTTACGGCGCCGCCGTGTCCACGATCATCCTGCTGATCAACCTGGTCGTCGCGGTGTTCTACCTGCGGCTGCTCCGGAGCAAGAAATGACGCGCTTCGTCCTCGGCCGGATCGGCTTCTGCACGCTCATCGCGGTGCTGCTGGCCTTCTTCACCATCCCGCTGTTGTGGCTGGTGACCGCGCCGTTCACCTCCGACCCGTCGTACGAGGTCAAGGTGCCCGACTTCACCTGGGACAACTTCCAGGCGGTCGTCGAGCACCCGTACGCGCTGCCGTCGCTCTACAACTCCCTCATCCTGTCCGTCGGCACCGCCGTGCTGGTCGTGCTGCTGGCCGCACTGGCCGCGTACGCGCTGAGCCGGGTGCGCCTGCCCGGCAGGGACGCCCTGCTCTACGCGCTGCTGCTGCTGTCGTCGATCATCACGGGCACGGCGGCCATGGTGCCGCTGTTCCAGCTCGCGGTCGAGCTGAACCTGATCGACTCCCAGCTCGGGCTGATCCTCATCCTGACCGGCGGCCTGCTGCCCGCGGCGATCTTCATGCTGAAGGACTTCATGGACTCCACGCCGAAGTCCTACGAGGAGTCGGCGCGGGTCTTCGGGGCCTCGCCGCTGCAGATCGTCCGGCACGTGGTCGTCCCTGTGGTGCGTCCCGGGCTGGCGACGATCGGGGTGTGGTCGCTGGCCAACGTGTGGGGCAACTTCCTGATGCCGTACCTGCTGCTGAGCGACGTCGAGAAGCAGCCGGCGGCGGTGATCACGTACACGCTCTACACCGAGGGCGGCCAGGCCAACCTCAGCATGTTGTCCACGTTCGGCCTGCTCTACTCGATTCCCGTGGTGCTCATGTACCTGTTCGTCAGCAAGAAGTACGGCTTCCGCTTCCACGGAGGGATCAAGCGTTAATGGCCGCCATCGAACTACGCGGGCTGACCAAGGTCTATCCCGGCGGGGTGAAAGCGCTCGACTCGCTCGACCTCGACATCCCCGACGGTGAGTTCTTCGCCCTGCTCGGCCCCTCCGGCTGCGGCAAGACCACCCTGCTGCGCACGATCGCCGGCCTGGAGACCGCCACCGGCGGCGCCGTGGTCATCGGCGACCGCGACGTGACCGGGGTGCAGCCGGGCGGACGCGACGTCGCCATGGTGTTCCAGGACTACGCGCTGTTCCCGCACATGGACGTCACGGACAACATCGCCTACCCGCTGCGGATCAAGAAGGTCGCCAAGGGCGCGCGCCGCGAGAAGGCGGAGGAGGTCGGCGCGCGGCTCGGCCTCGAACACCTCATGGACCGCAGGCCCGGCCAGCTCTCCGGCGGCCAGCAGCAACGGGTCGCCCTGGCCAGGGTGATGGCCACGCAGGCGCAGGCGTTCCTGTTCGACGAGCCGCTGTCCAACCTGGACGCCCGCCTGCGGCTCGAAGCCCGTACGTTCCTCAAGAAGCTCCAGCGCGAACTGGGCGTCACCACCGTCTTCGTCACCCATGACCAGGCCGAGGCGCTGGCCATGGCCGACCGGATGGCCGTCATGGAGGCGGGGCACATCCGGCAGATCGGCACCCCGGCCGAGGTGTTCCAGCGGCCCGCCAACACGTTCGTGGCCGGGTTCATCGGCTCGACCCCGATGAACTTGCTGGACGGCGCCGTACGAGGTGACACGCTGGAGGTCGCCGGCTGCAAGGTGGCGGTCCCGGCCGCCGCCGAGGGACGGCTGACCGGCGGGGAGAAGATCGTTTACGGCGTGCGGCCCGAGTACATGGCCTACTCGGCCGGGCCCGCGGAGGGCGCGCTGAGCGGGAAGGTGGCCATCGTGGAGAACCTGGGCGCGTCCCACCTGGTGACGCTCGACGTCAACGACGTGCTGGTGCAGGCCGTCGTGCCTGAGGGAAGCGAACCCGCCGTCGGCGACGACGGCCACGCGCTGCCGCGCCGCGACCGGGCCCTCGTCTACCGGGACGGTGAGCTGGTGTGATCATCGAAGGCCGCTGGAGCCTGGACGACAGGCTGGAGCAGATCCTGCGCGAGGTGCCCTTCGAGATGCGCGCGGGCACGGCCGCCGTGACCGTGCGGCTGACCTACGACACCTCCCAGGGCGTCATCGACCTCGGATGCGCCTCGCCCACCGGGTTCCGCGGCTGGTCGGGCGGCGCGCGCGACACGTACACGATCAGCGGGGACTGGGCGACCCCCGGTTACCTGCCGGGCGAGCCCGAGGCGGGCACATGGCACGTGTGGCTGCGGCTGCACCGGATCCCGCCGCAGGGCCTCGACTACACGCTGGAGATCACCACCGCGACCGTGGCGCCGCCGGAGCCGGAGGTGGCGGAGCCGCCGCACGGTGAGCGGCCGGCGCGGCGCGACCTCCCCGCCGTCGGCGGCCTGCGGTGGTTCGCGGGCGACTTCCACGCCCACACCCTGCACAGCGACGGCAGCCTCAGCATCCCCGAGCTCGCCGAACTCGCCCACGGCAGGGGCCTCGACTTCCTGGCCGTCACCGACCACAACACCGTCAGCCACCACCCCTGGCTGGCCAAGATCGACCGGGAGATCACGCTCATCCCCGGCCAGGAGGTCACCACCGACCGGGGCCACGCGAACGTGTTCGGCGACGTCGGCTGGGTGGACTTCCGTCAGCCCGCCGACTCCTGGGCCGAGCACGCCGAGCGCGCGGGCGGGCTGATGTCCGTCAACCATCCGCTCGGCGGCGACTGCGCCTGGCTGCTGCCGATCGAACGCCGCCCGGCGATCGCCGAGGTGTGGCACTCCGGCTGGTGGGACCGCCGCTGGGGCGCGCCCCTCGCCTGGGCCGACGCCTGGCGGGCCGACCTGACCGTGATCGGCGGCAGCGACTTCCACCGCCCCGGCTCCGACGGCCTGCCCGGCGCGCCGACGACGTGGGTGCTGGCCGAGGACACGAGCACGGTGCTCGACGGCGTACGCGCAGGGCGCGCCGCCGTCTCCGCGGGCCCCGACGCGCCGCTGCTGCTCAGGCTGGGCGACGAAGTGCTCGCGCTGGACGCCGACGGCCTCGTGCTCGTGGCCCCCGGCGGCCGGCGCCGGGTCGTGCGCGGCGACCGTACGCTCCTGCCCGCGATCGAGGGGCGCCACCGGCTGGAAACGTACGAGAACGAAGTGATCGCCCTGTGCGAGTGAACGTGAACGGAGTGAGGTCATGAGCACGCGAGTGCGGAAGGTCGCCAACGCGCCGGTGAGCTTCGGTGTGTTCGAGCTGAGCGACGCGCCGCCGCCGCTGAGCGCCGACCGGATGGTCGGCGCGCTGTCCGACACCGGCTACGAGGGCATCGACCTCGGCCCGGTCGGTTATCTGGGCACCGGAGCCGACCTGGTCGAACGGCTCGACGGCATGCTCCTCGCCGGCGGCTGGGCCGACCTGCGCTACAACGACGCCGAGGCGTTCCGCCAGGGGCTGACCGCGCTGGACGCGGCGCTCGACGTGTTCGCCGCCGCGCCGCCCGCGCCCGAGCATCTGGCGCCGCGGCCCACGCTGGGCTGCTCCGGCTCGCCCGAGAGGTTCGCCCGCCCGGGTGGGAGCGTTCCAGGGCTGCCGTCCTCCGAATGGCCCGCGTACGCCGGCCGCGTGCAGGAGGCGGTCGGCCGCTGCCGCGAGCGCGGCTTCGAGCCCGCCTTCCACCCTCACCTCGGCACGTACGTCGAGACCCCCGACGACGTCGAGCGGCTGCTGGAGCTGACCGACGTGGAACTCTGCCTCGACACCGGACACCTGCTGCTCGGCGGGGGAGACCCGGTGACGAAGCTGCGCGAGTGGGCCGGCCGGGTCGGCCACGTGCACATCAAGGACGGCGACACCAAGATCCTGGCCCAGGCCCTGGACGACGGCGTGGACCTGCGCGAGCTCATGGGCCGCGGCGGGTTCGCCTCCCTGGGCGAGGGCGAGCTGGACCTGGCCGGCGTGGTCGCGGCGCTCGACGAGATCGACTACGAGGGCTGGGTCATCGTCGAGCAGGACACGCTGCCGGGCCGCCGCACGGTCGCCCAGAACATCGCCGACCAGGCCGCCAACCGCGAGCGACTGAGGGAACTGGGACTTTGACACAGGTGAGAATCGCCCTGGTGGGCTGCGGAGCCGTCACCCAGGCGGTCTACGTGCCGCTGTTGACGAGGCGGCGTGACCTGTTCGAGGTGAGCGCCGTCTGCGACCTGTCGCGGACGCTGGCCGACGCGGTGGGCGACCGGCTGGGAGCCGCCAGGCGGTACACCGCGCTGGAGGAGATGCTGGCCGACGGCGGCTTCGACGCCGTCGTCATGCTGGCGTCCGGCTCGCACGGCGAGGCCGTACGGCAGGCGATGACCGCCGGGTACGCCGTCCTGTGCGAGAAGCCGCTCGCCCTGACCAGGGCCGAGGTGGCGGCGTTGCCCGAGGGGCGGCTGATGGTCGGCTACATGAAGCAGTACGACCCCGCGGTGCGCAGGGCCGAGAAGCTGCTGGCCGAGGTGGGCGGGCCCGAGGCGATCAGATCGGTCGAGGTGGTCGTGCTGCATCCGAGCGGGGAGTCGCAGCTCGCCTTCGCCAACCTGACGCAGGCGCGTGACGTGGACCCGGGGCTGCTGGCCTCGCTGCGGGCGGCCGAGAGTGAGCTGGTCTCGCGGGCGCTGGGGGAGTCGGCGCCGGAGTCGGTACGGAACCTGTATGGGGTGTCGCTCGGCTCGATCTGCCACGATTTGTCGCTCCTCAGGCGCTTTACCGGGTCACCGACCGAAATTTCGTACGTTGACACCTGGGGGCCCGCGCCCGGGTCCATCGAGATCTCCGGGCCCCTGCCCGTCCGCGGCCGGTTCGGCATCCGCTGGCACTACCTGGAGGACTACCCCGCCTACCGCGAGACCGTGGCCGTCCACCACGACCACGGTTCGCTCGAACTCGTGTTCCCCGCCCCCTACCTGATGAACGCCCCCACCACGCTCACCGTCGTCTCCGGAGGCGAGGGCGGCGAGAGCCGCACCCATTGGCGTGATGTGACCGAGGCGTTCGAAGTACAACTGGCCGCCTTCCATGCTTACGTGAACGATGGCGAGCCGCCGCTCACCGACGCGGGCGGCGGGCTCGAGGACATCGTGACGGCTCAGCGGATCGCCGCCCGCTACGCCGTACAGCAGGGACTGCCCGTGGGAGGGGAAGCAGCGTGAGCACGGAGATCGTGGTCGTACCGCACACACACTGGGACCGCGAGTGGTACGAACCGTTCCAGCGTTTCCGGCTGCGCCTGGTGGCGCTGCTCGACGAGGTGCTCGACACGATGGAGCGCGAGCCCGCCTACCACTTCACCCTCGACGGGCAACTCGCCTGCGTGGACGACTACCTGGAGGTGCGCCCGGAGAACCGCGACCGGGTGGCCGCGCTGGTCGAGTCGGGGCGCCTGGCGGTGGGGCCGTGGCAGATCCTGCTCGACGAGTTCCTGTGCTCGGGCGAGAACATCGTCCGCAACCTCGAACTGGGCATGGCCAGGGCCGACAAGCTCGGCGGGGCCATGCCGGTCGGCTACCTGCCCGACATGTTCGGGCACGCGGCGCAGATGCCGCAGATCCTTCGCCGGGCCGGGCTGCTGCACGCCTGTGTCTACCGAGGGGTGCCCTCCTCGGTGACCACCGACGCCTTCGCCTGGATCGCACCTGACGGCACGGCGGTGCGCGCGCAATACCTTCCCGCCGGCGGCTACGGCAACGGGGCCCACCTGTTCCACGATCCGGCGGGGCTGAAGGAGCGGGCGGAGGCGTTCAGCAAGACGATGCGCGAGTGGCACGGGCCCGAGGGCTCGCTGCTGGCGATGTACGGCACGGACCACTCCGCGCCCGTACGAGGATTGCCGGAGATGGTGGCGGCGATCGGCGCCCGCATGGACACCTTGTCCGGATATATCGGGGCTTATTCGGGTGGGGTGGACGGCCTGCCCCAGGTCCGCGGCGAACTGCGCTCGCACGCCCGCGCCAACATCCTCCCCGGCGTCATCTCCGTCCGCGCCCACGTCAAGCAGGCCATGGGCCGCGCCGAGCGGATGGTCGAGCGCTACGCCGAACCGCTTGCCACGCTCTGGGGCGAGGAGTGGCCGGGACGTTTCCTCGACATGGCCTGGTGGCGGCTGGTCGACGCCAGCGGCCACGACTCGGTGACCGGATGCGGCGTCGACGACACCGCCCAGCAGGTCGCCGCGCGCATCGCCGAGGCCGAACACCTCGGCCAGGCCGTACGCGACATGGTGACCGCCCGGCTGACCCCCACGGTGCCGTCCGCCGGCGTGCTCGTCGTCAACCCGACCCCCGCCCCCAGGCGCGGCGTGGTCGTCGTGGACGTGCCCGGACACGACCCCCTGGTGGACGCCTCCGGCACGCCCGTGCCCATCCAGCCGCTCGAGTACGCGGCCACGCTGCTGCTGGACGACGAGATGGACCCGGTCACCGCGCTGAGCCTCGTGCACGGCACCGAGCTGTACGGCCAGCAGATCACGTCCTGGTCGGTCGAGGGCGACACCCTGACGTTCACCGTGGCCCACGAGATGCAGACCGCCTTCGACGTCGACGACCTGCGCGGCGAACTGGACGGCGTGACCCGCGTACGCATCTTCGCCGAACCCCGGCGCACGGTCGCCGCCCTCGTCGAGGTCCCGCCGCTGGGCCACGCGAGCGTCCGGCCCGTGCCGCACGAGCAGGCGTTCGGCACGCCCGCCGCCCAGACTGCCAAGCCCTCGGACCACGACCCGTCCTGCTGGCTCAGGTCCGACTCGGCCGTCCTGCCCGTGCGCGGCGACGAAGAGGTGCTGGACAACGGGCTGCTGCGCGTCACGATCGCCGACGACGGCACGCTCACCCTGGTCGGCCAGGACGGCACCACCGTCAGGGGCGCCGGCCGCATCATCGACGGCGGCGACGTCGGCGACACCTACAACTACGCGCCCCCGCCCGCCGACCTGATCGTGGACGAGCCCGTGTCGGTCGAGACCGAGCTCCTCACCTCGGGGCCCCTGGTGGCCACGGTGGACGTGCGCCGCACGTACCGGTGGCCGGTCGCCGGCAGCGGCATCGACGGGGCACCGGAACTCCCCGCCATCGCCAGGACGAGCGAGGCCGAGGAGACCGTCGTCACCACCCGGGTCGAACTGCGGGCGGGCGAGCCCTTCGTCCGGCTCGACGTCGAGTTCGACAACCGCTGCTCCGACCACCGGGTGCGCCTGCACGTGCCGCTGCCGGAGCGGGCCACGGAGTCGTACGCGGAGGGGCAGTTCGCGGTGACCACCCGAGGGCTGACCTCCGAGGGCGGCTGCGGCGAGACCCCGCTGCCCACCTTCCCCGCCTCCTCCTGGGTGGCCGCGGGCGGCGTGGCGGCGCTGCTGGAACACGTGACGGAATATGAGGTCGTGGACGGCTCCGAGCTGGCCCTCACCCTGCTGCGCTCGGTCGGTTACCTGTCACGCAACCGCAACCCCCTCCGCCCCGAACCGGCCGGGCCCCAGCTCCCGACCCCTGCGGCGCAGTCGCGCGGGGTGCGCAAGGTGAGCCTGGCGCTGATGCCGTACCAGGGGTCGTGGGAGGAGGTCGTGCCCCAGGCGGAGGTCTTCCGCCACGACCTGCTGGCGGTGCCCGGTCAGGGCCCGCGGGACCTCCCCCTGCCCGCACCGGCGGCGGGCCTGACGGTGACGGGCAAGGGCGTGACGATGACCTCCCTGCGCGACCGGGACGGCCGGCACGAACTGCGGGTGGTCGCCCTCACGCCCGGGGACACGGAGGCCGTGATCACCGGCGACTTCACCGAGGCCACGCACGCCGACCTGCGCGGCCGCCCCGGCGACCCCCTCCCGGTCATGGACGGCACCCTCCGCCTGCCACTGAAGCCCTGGGAGATCACCACGATCCATCTCGTCAACTCTCGGTAATCTTTAGAACACATATAGTAATGTCGTGCCCGTGATCACTCCCCAACACGAAGGGCTGACCAAGCTCGTCACCCTCGATCTCGGGCACACCGCGCAGGGGTTGCGCGCGCTGTTCGATCTACGAATACCCGAGACGGGCGAGGCCAGGCTGGCCTCGCCCGACCTGTCCGAAGCCGTTCCTGCGGTCTGCCGGGCTGACGGCGCCCTCCTCTACGGCGAGGATGGCGACAAACTCGGCGTCATCATCGAGACGCAGCGTGGCCAGGACGACGACAAGCACTATTCGTGGCTGGAATACATCGCCAACTTCCGGGCGCGCGAGAAGTGCCAGGTCGTCCTGACCGTCATCTGCCCCGATCGCCAGATCGCACGCTGGGCGGCCAAGCCCATAGAGACCGGCCACCCGGGACTCGTGCTCAATCCACTGGTGATCGGGCCCGACAACACCCCGCTCATCACCGACGTGGCCGAGGCGCTGGGCAACATCGGTCTGGCCGTCATCTCCGCCGTCACCAAGTCCCAGGACCCGTTGATCAAAGAAGTCCTGAGCACGTTGGACGCGGCCCTCAGCAAAATCGATCAGAAGCTGGCCGGGCGATACGGTCAGTACATCTACGTCTCTCTGACTGGCGTCGCCCAGAAGGAATGGGGGAACCTTATGGCTATGCTGACACATCCGTACCAGGGGGAGTTCGCCGAGAGCCTCCTCGCCGAGGGCAAGGCCGAGGGCAGGGCCGAGGGCAGGGCCGAGGGCAAGGCCGAAGGCCAGGCCATAGGCGAGGCGAAGATGCTGCAGATGCTGCTCAAGGCGCGGGGGATCGAGGTGTCTGAGGAGGTGCGGGAGCGGATCGCGTCGTGCATGGATACGGCGGTGCTGGAGGAGTGGTTCCAGCGGGCGCTCACGGCCGACTGTGCGGAGCAGGTCTTTGGGTGATGTGATCCCGTGGAAGGCGCCCGCCGGTTGGTGGGCGCCTCGGAACATTCGAGAGTCCGGTCAGCTGTCGGTGAGGCCGGTCAGGTGTGGACCGGGTGGAGGTCGCCATGGGTGCGGGATCTTCTGCGTACGAAGGGGATTTCGCCGAGAGCCTCCTCGCCGAGGGCAGGGCCGAGGGCAAGGCCATAGGTGAGGCGAAGATGCTGCAGATGCTGCTCAAGGCGCGGGGGATCGAGGTGTCTGAGGAGGTGCGGGAGCGGATCACGTCGTGCATGGATACGGCGGTGCTGGAGGAGTGGTTCCAGCGGGCGCTCACGGCCGACTGTGCGGAGCAGGTCTTCGAGTGAGCTCCGCGGGGGCCCGCCGCCGGGTCGGTCAGCGGGTGCCCCAGGAGTAGGTCTGCTTGCGGAGTTTCAGGTAGACGAACGACTCGGTGGCGCGTACGGCGGGGATGGCGCGGATCTTGCTGAGGATCTCCAGCAGGTGCCCGTCCCCCTCGCACACCACCTCCACGATCACGTCGAACGAACCGGCCGTGAGCACCACGTAGTCGATCTCCTCGATCGCCGCCAGTTCGTCGGCCACCGACTCGAGGTCGCCCTCGCAGGTGACGCCGATCATGGCCTGGCGCGGGAAGCCCAGGGTGAGGGGGTCGGTGACGGCGACGATCTGCATGACGCCGGCGTCCTGCAGCCGCTGGACGCGCTGGCGCACCGCGGCTTCGGAGAGCCCGACCGCCTTCCCGATCGCCGCGTACGGCATGCGCCCGTCGGCCTGCAGCTGCTCGATGATCTGCTTGGACAGGTCGTCGAGCACCACGGGCCCCGAGCGGGAGGCGGAACGGCGTACGCGCGGCGGCGTGGACATCGGCTGTGGTTCCTCCTAGCGAGCGGTCCGGCATGGCGGGGGTGTTCCCGCTGAGATGCCGTCCTGGTGCGACATGTTGTCAGTTCCCGGTCGACTGTCAAGCGATTTCGTAGCAATTTGATATATTCACCACGAAATCCCTTGTTTCGCTGCGACCGCTCTGTAAGAGTCGCGGGCATCTCAGCCACCTCACGAGGAGGTCATTCATGACCGAGCCTGCCGAGGTCATCCATAGCCACAGCACCTGGGTCTGGCGGCCGACGAAGGAGGGCGCATGACGACCCGTCTGCAGAACTATGTCAACGGCGAGTTCGTGGACGCCAAGAGCGGCCGGTTCTCCGACATCATCGACCCGTGCACGGGCGAGGCCTACGTCCAGGCCCCGGTCTCCGGGCAGGACGACGTCGACGCGGCCTTCGCCGCCGCGGCCGCGGCGTTCGAGTCATGGGGGAAGACCACCCCGGGCGATCGGTCCAACCTGCTGCTGAAGGTCGCCGACGCGATCGAGGTGCGGGCCGGCGAGATCAACGAGGCCGAATGCCGCGACACCGGCAAGCCGCGCGCCCGCATGGCCGAGGACGAGACCCCGGTCGCGGCCGACCACTTCCGGTTCTTCGCGGGCGCGGCCCGCACGCTGGAGGGCCCGACGGCGGGTGAGTTCCTCGCCGAGCACACCAGCGTCATCAGGCACGAGCCGATCGGCGTGATCGGCCAGGTCACGCCGTGGAACTACCCGGTGATGATGGCGGTCTGGAAGATCGCTCCCGCGCTCGCGGCCGGCAACACGATCGTGCTCAAGCCGTCCGACACCACGCCGGTCGCCACGCTCAAGCTCGCCGAGATCCTCGGCTCGGTGCTGCCCGCCGGCGTCTTCAACGTCGTCACCGGTGACCGCGAGACGGGCGCCCTCGTGGTGGGCCATCCGACCGCCTCGATGGTCGCCATCACCGGTTCGGTCGGCGCGGGCATGTCGGTGGCGAGGAGCGCCGCCGACGACCTCAAGCGGGTCCACCTGGAGCTCGGCGGCAAGGCGCCGGTCGTGGTCTTCGAGGACGTGAAGGACCTGAGCAAGGCCGCCGCCGGCATCGCCGAGGCCGGCCTGTACAACGCCGGCCAGGACTGCACCGCCGCCTGCCGGGTGCTGGTGCAGGAGAGCGTGCACGACGAGTTCGTGGCCGCGCTGGCCGAAGCCGCCAGCGCCACCGTGACCGGCGACCTCGACACCGAGGACGCGCTGTACGGGCCGCTCAACAACGAGAACCAGCTGGCCAGGGTGCAGGGCTTCATCGACCGGCTGCCCGGGCACGCCACGGTCCTCACCGGCGGCAAGCGGGTCGGCGACAAGGGTTACTTCTTCGCCCCCACGGTCGTCGACGGGCTCAGGCAGGACGACGAGATCGTGCAGAACGAGGTCTTCGGCCCCGTGATCACCGTGCAGACGTTCACCGACGAGGCCGACGCGCTGGCCAAGGCCAACGACGTGAGATACGGCCTGAGCGGCTCGGTGTGGACCTCCGACCACGGCCGGGCCATGCGGATGTCCAACGGGCTGGACTTCGGCACCGTCTGGGTGAACACGCACATCCCGTTCATCTCGGAGATGCCGCACGGCGGCTTCAAGCATTCCGGCTACGGCAAGGATCTGTCGGTGTTCGGGCTGCACGACTACACCAGGGTGAAGCACGTCATGCACTACATCGGCGAATAGCGGCAGGGGCGAAACCTGGACATGACCGGGCTATCGGCAATCGAGCTGGAGGACGTCGTCAAGGAGTACTTCTCGCATGGTGAGGTCGTCCAGGCGGTCAAAGGCGTGACGCTGGACATCGCCGAGGGGGAGTTCTTCTCCCTCCTCGGCCCGTCCGGTTGCGGCAAGACCACGACCATGAGGATGGTCGCCGGCTTCGAGGCGCCCACGAAGGGCCTGGTGAAGCTGCACGGCCAGGACGTCACGGACGTCCCGCCGAACAAGCGTGACGTCAACATGGTCTTCCAGTCCTACGCGCTCTTCCCCCACATGAGCGTCTGGGACAACGTGGCGTTCGGCCTGAAACAGCGCAGGACGCCGCAGGAGGAGCTCAGGCGGCGGGTCGGCGAGATGCTGGAGATCGTCGATCTGGCCGGCAGGGAGAAACGCCGGCCGCGCGAGATGTCCGGCGGCCAGCAGCAGCGCGTGGCGCTGGCCAGGGCCCTGGTCAACCGGCCGCGGGCGCTGCTGCTCGACGAACCGCTCGGCGCGCTCGACCTGAAGTTACGCCAGGCCATGCAGATCGAGCTCAAGCGCATCCAGCGCGAGGTCGGCATCACCTTCGTGTACGTGACCCACGACCAGAACGAAGCGCTCACCATGAGCGACCGGATCGCTGTCATGAACGACGGCCTGGTCGAGCAGCTCGCCAGGCCGCGCGACATCTACGAACGGCCCGCGAGCGCGTTCGTCGCGGGGTTCATCGGCACCTCCAACCTGCTCGCGGGCACCGCGACCGGCGGCGAGCTGAAGGTCGGCGGCGGCCGGGTGCTGGTGCCCGGGCACGACGGTGAGGTGACGGTGACCGTACGCCCCGAGAAGATCACCATCGGGGTGGACGAGCTGGGGCCGGAGCTGAGCGGCGTACGCGGGACCGTCGCCGAGGTCGTCTACCTGGGCACCTACACCAGCTATTCCGTGAGCCTCGCGGACGGGGTGGACATCACCGTTTTCCGGCAGAACGCGCATGACTCGCTGGCCGCGGCGGAGCGGGGAGACTCCGTCTGGCTGTCGTGGCAGGCGCAGCACTCGTACGTGATTGGAAGTTGACAGCGCCTCATGAACCCCCCACACAGCCTCATGGGCCGATCCCGCACCCGACGTGACGTCTTCCGGCTCGCCGGTTACTCGGCCGCCGGGCTCGCCCTGGCCGGCTGCGGCGTGCAGGGGCAGAAGGCCGCACCGCCCAAGGCGGACGCCGTCAAGGACTTCTGGTCGGCGCAGACCAAGAACGGCAAGGTCGTCTTCGCCAACTGGCCCGAGTACATGCCGGGGGACAAGGGCCCGCTCGAGCGCTTCAAGAAGGACACCGGCATCGCGTACGAGTACAAGGAGGTCATCCAGGAGAACGCGGACTTCTTCGGCAAGGCCGACCCCGTGCTGCGCGCCGGGCAGTCGCTGGGTTACGACATCGTCGTCATGACCAACGGCGTACAGCTCCAGCACATGCTCCAGCTCGGTTACGCGGTGCCGCTCGACCACACGCGGCTGCCGAACTTCCAGGCCAACGCGGGCCAGAAGTTCAAGGAGCGCTCCTATGACCCGGGCAACAAGTACACGATCCCGTACGCGTCGGGCGTGACCGGGATCGCGTACAACACCGACCACGTCAAAGAGAAGATCACGAGCATCGAGGCGTTGTTCGATCCCCGCTACAAGGGGCGGATCGGGATGATGAACGACGCCCAGGAGATCGGCAACTTCGGCATGTTCGCGGTGGGCGTTGACCCGGAGAAGTCGACGGAGGCGGACTGGAAGAAGGCCGGGGAGAAGCTCAAGGCGCAGCGCGATGCCGGACTTGTGCGGAAGTATTATGATCAAGGGTATATCGATGCCGTGGCGAAGGGCGACGTCTGGGTGACCATGGCCTGGTCGGGCGACGTCTTCCAGCGCCAGCTCGCCGGCGAGCCCGTCGCGTTCGTGGTGCCCGAGGAGGGCGGCACGATCTGGACCGACAACATGCTCATCCCCAAGGGCGCGGCCAACCCCCTCGACGCGCTCATGCTGATGGACTACCTCTACCAGCCCGCCGTGGCCGCCGAGCTCGACGAGTTCATCCAGTTCGTCACGCCCGTCCCCGCGGTCCAGGACCTGTTCAGGGAGCAGGCCAAGACGGCCGGGGCCAAGGAGAAGAAGGCGCTCGACGCCATGATCGACAGCCCGCTCATGTTCCCGAGCGAGGCCGACTACGCCAAGCTGCGCACGTACACCACCCTGACCAACGAGCAGGAGCAGGTGTTCAACCCGATCTTCCAGTCGATCACCCAGGCGTAGGCGCGGACGATGCGGCGGCTCACCCCCTACCTCCTCGCGCTGCCCGGTTGGATGTGGCTGGCGATCTTCCTGGTCGTGCCCATGGTCGCGATGGCCTCGGTCTCCCTGCAGACCGGCAACGCCTACGACGGCTACGCCATGACGTTCAGCATCTCCAACTACGGGGACGCGCTCGGCAGGTACAGCACCCAGCTGATCCGCTCGCTCGTGTACGGCGCGCTCGCGACCGCGGCCATGTTGCTGATCGGCTATCCCGTGGCCTACTGGATCGCCTTCAGGGGCGGCAGCCGCAAGTCGATGTACCTGTTCCTGCTGCTGCTGCCGTTCTTCGTCTCGTTCGTGCTGCGGACGATCTCGTGGAACTTCCTGCTGGCCGACAACGGCATCCTGTTCGGCACGCTGAAGGACTGGGGGCTGCTGCCCGACGGCTTCCACGTGCTCGCCACGACGCTCGCCGTGGTGGGCGGGCTGACGTACAACTTCCTGCCGTTCATGATCCTGCCCATCTACGTGGCGCTGGAGCGGGTGGACCCGCGGGTGGTGGAGGCCGCCCAGGACCTTTACGCCACGCGCGCGGGAGCCTTCCGCCGGGTGGTGCTGCCGCTGTCGTTGCCCGGGGTCTTCGCCGGGGTGCTCATGACCTTCGTGCCCGCCACGGCCGACCCCATCAACGCGCAGATCCTGGGCGGCACGGGCAACACCATGATCGGCAACAACATCCAGACCGAATACCTGGTCAACCTCGACTACCCGACCGCCTCGGCGCTGTCGTTCACGCTGATGGCGGTCCTGCTGGTGGGGATCTTCGCCTACGCCAGGGCGCTCGGGACGGAGAACGTGCTCGAGGCGGCGGCCCGATGAGGCGCGGCGGGCTCGGCGACCGGCTGCTGCACGCCTACACGTGGCTGGTCATCGTGTGGCTGTCGGCGCCGATCGCCGTGATGATCCTGTTCGGGTTCAACGACAAGCAGAGCAAGTCCAACACCACCTGGCAGGGCTTCACCCTCAGGTGGTACGCCGAGCTGTTCGAGATCTCCGACCTGACCGTGGCGCTGCGCAACTCCCTGGTCATCGCCCTGGTCAGCACCGTCATCACCGTCGTGCTCGGCACCATGCTCGGGCTCGCGCTCGGCCGCCACCGCTTCCGCGGCAAGGGCGTCACGAACTTCCTGGTCTTCGCCGCCATCTCCACGCCCGAACTGGTCATGGGGGCGTCGCTGCTGTCGTTGTTCGTCTCGGGCAACGTGCCGCGCGACGCGAACACGATCATCATCGCGCACGTGCTGTTCTCGTTGTCCTTCGTGGTGGTGACCGTGCGGGCGCGGATCGTCACGCTCGACCCGTCGCTGGAGGAGGCGGCCAGGGATCTGGGCGCCACGGCCTGGGGCACGTTCCGGCAGGTGACGCTGCCGTCGATCATGCCCGCGGTGATGGCGGGCGCGATGTTGTCGTTCGCGTTGTCGATCGACGACTACGTGGTGACCAGCTTCGTCAACGGCTCGACCGTCACCTTCCCGCTGTGGATCGTCGGTGCGGTGAAGACCGGCATCCCGCCGCAGGTCAATGTCATGGGTACGCTCATCTTCGGCGTCGGGGTGCTGATCGCCGTCGCCAACGCGGTCGTCGCCAGGCGGCGGGCCTGACCGCGGGGCCGGGGTCCGCGAGAGGATCGTAGGGATGTGGGAGTGTGGATCCGCTGAAGGCGCTGGCTGACGCGGAGCGCAGGCCGTACTGGCTGGACAGTCCGTTCAGGCCCGATCCGGCCCCGCGACTGGCCGGCGACACCACCGCCGACCTGGTCGTCGTCGGCGGAGGTTTCTCCGGTCTGTGGACGGCCCTGATGGCCAAGGAACGCGACCCGTCGATCGACGTCGTCCTGCTCGAAGGGCGCAGGATCGGCTGGGCGGCCACCGGCCGCAACGGCGGCTTCTGCATGGCGACGCTCACCCACGGCCTGGCCAACGGCCTGGAACGGTGGCCGGAGGAGCTCGACCGGCTGGAGCGCATGGGCGTGGCCAACCTCGACGAGATCGAGCGCACGCTGTGGCGCTACCGCATCGACTGCTCGTTCGAGCGTACGGGCGAGCTGCACGTGGCCACCGAGCCGTGGCAGCTCGACGGGCTCAGCGAGCACCAGGAGCTGATCGACGAGCTGGGCCTCGACTACGTGCCGCTCGACCGGGATCAGGTGCGGGCCCAGGTCGACTCGCCGACCTACCTGGGAGGGTTGTGGGAGCGCAGCGGCTGCGCCATGGTCGACCCCGCCCGGCTGGCGTGGGGGCTGCGGGACGCCTGCCTGCGGCTCGGCGTGCGCGTGCACGAGCGCAGCCCGGTGCGCTCGCTGCGCGACGACGGCACGACGATCACCCTGCGGACGCCGTACGGCACGGCCGCCGCGCGCCAGGTGGCCCTGGGCACCGGCGTGTTCCCGCCCCTGCTGCGGCGGCTGCGGCACTTCGTGGTCCCGGTCTACGACTACGTGCTGATGACCGAGCCGCTGACCCCCGCCCAGCTGGCCGCGGTGGGCTGGAGCAACCGGCAGGGCGTCGGCGACTCGGGCAACCAGTTCCACTACTACCGGCTGACCGACGACAACCGCGTCCTGTGGGGCGGCTACGACGCCGTCTACTACAACGGAGGCCTGGTCAGGCAGGAGTACGACCAGCGCGACGCGACGTTCGTCAAGCTCGCCGAGCACTTCTACGCCACGTTCCCGCAGCTCGCGAACGTGCGCTTCAGCCACCGGTGGGGCGGCGTGATCGACACCTGCAGCCGGTTCAGCGCCTTCTACGGGCGGGCGCACGGCGGCCGGCTGGTCTACGCGGCCGGCTTCACCGGCATGGGGGTCGGGGCCACCAGGTTCGGCGCGAACGTCATGCTGGACCTGCTGTCGGGCGAGCGCACCGAGCGCACGGAGCTGCGGATGGTGAAGGAGAAGCCGATCCCGTTCCCGCCCGAGCCGGTGCGGTCGGGGGTGATCCAGGTCACCCGGTGGTCGATCGCCCGTGCCGACCGCAGCCAGGGCAGGCGCAACCTGTGGTTGCGCGCTCTCGACCGGATGGGGCTGGGGTTCGACTCCTAGCGCAGACTTGGGCGTATGAGAGCAGAATTCGCCGCCGACGGCCTCCCCCTGATCGGTGACCTGCGGGTGCCGGACGGCGCGGGGCCGCGTCCGGGGCTGGTGTTCACGGGTCCGTTCACCGGGGTGCGCGACCAGGTCACCGGTCTGTACGCGGCCCGGCTGGCGGAACGGGGCTACGTCACCCTGTCCTTCGACCATCGCAACTGGGGCGAGTCGGGCGGGCAGCCGCGCGGGCACGAGGATCCGCAGGGCAAGCTGCACGATTTGCGGGCGGCGGTGTCGTGGTTGCGGTCGCGGCCGGAGGTGGACGCGGAGCGGATCGGGGTGGTGGGGATCTGCCTGGGCGGCGGATATGCCCTGAAATTTGCTGCTTTTGACCCCCGAGTACGGGTTTTTGTGGGCATCGCCGGGGCGTACGCCAACCCCTACGCGACGCGGACGGACCTGGACTACCAGGCCGCGCTGGAGTCGTCCACGGAGGTGCTGGAACGGCAGGACCAGGGCGGGCCCGTCGCGTACATGCCCGCCGTCGCCGAGGACGGCGAGGCCGCGATGCCGGGCGACGAACCGTACGCCTACTACGGCTCCGGGCGCGGCGCCTCGCCCCACTGGGTGAACGAGGTGACCCGGGCGAGCGTGCGCGAGCTGATCACGATGGACCACATGATGGGGGCCGACTTCCTGTCCCCGAAACCGGCGCTGATCGTGCACGGGATCGTCGACCGGATCTGCTCGCCGGAGGGGGCCGAGGAGGCGTACAAGCGGCTCGACGAGCCGAAGGAGCTCGTCTGGGTGGACGCCAAACGGCACATCGACCTCTATGACGAGGAGCCGTACGTCACCCGGGCCGTGGACGCGACGGCCGCCTTCCTGGAGGCGCGTCTGTGACCGTTCGGCAAGGATGAGCTGAAGGTCTGTCCAGGAAAATACCGATGGTGATGGATCGGGCCGCCAGGCCGGGCATGACCCTCGTAACCCCCGCAAACTCGACGAGGGGTTGCGCATGCGTACAAAGTGGGCGGCCTGGGTGGGGCTGGCGCTCGTGGCCGGGTGCGGCGCCGAGCGCACGCCGACCGCGCCCGTCGCGGTGCGGGCACCGGTCAAGGTGGCGCGATGCGTCATGAAATTTCCGGACCAACGGGCCGCACGCGCGGCCCGCCGGCGCCTCGAACACGACCTCGCCCGCTACCTGCGCACCCGCCCGGGCCGCATCGTCTACGGCGCGCACGACCGCGTCAGCGGCGCCACCCTCGGTCAGGGGGAGCACCGGCACGACCTCATCACCGCCAGCGGCGCCAAGGTGGACATCCTCGCCGCGCTGCTCCAGCGCCGCCACACCGCCGGCCTCAGCGCGTCGGACCGCGACCTCGCCGAACGCATGATCACCGAGAGCGACAACAAGGCCGCCGACGCCCTCTGGTCGCGGGTGGGCGGGGGCGGCGCCATGAGCGAGTTCTACCGGCGGCTGGGCATGCGGGAGACCACACCGGGGCCGGGCATCTACTGGGGCGGCACCACCACCAGCCCCGCCGACCGCCTCCGCCTGCTGGGCGTCCTGGTCGACGGAGACAAGGGCTTGCGCGCCTCCGACCGCCGCCTGCTGCTGGGCCTGATGGGCCGGGTGCACAAGGAGCAGGCGTGGGGCGTCAGCGCGGCGGCCCGCCCCGGCGACAGGGTGGCGCTGAAGAACGGCTGGACCCCGCGCCCCTTCATCCACAACACGTGGGCCGTCACCAGCTACGGCCGCATCAAGGGCCCAGGCCGCGACCTGCTCCTGTCGGTCCAGACCGACCAGCAGCCCGGCCACGGCGCCGGCATCCAGACCATCGAACGGGTGGCCCGCACGATCGGCGCCCGCCTCGGCGGCCTGGCGCCGAGCTACACCCGCCCCTGCCCGACCAACCCCATCCCCTGACCACCGGGACTACGCTCGCGTGGTGAGAAGCTCCTCCGGGATCTCCTTCGGCACCCCGCGCAGCCCCACCAGCGCCAGCACCGCGACCACGGCCAGCAGCGCCGCCGTGGCCAGCGAGGTCACGTGCACACCCGCCACGAACGCCTCCTGCGCGGCCCGTACGAGCTGACCCGCCTGGCCGGAGGGCAGGCCGGCGGCCGTTTCCAGCGCTCCGGCGATCGACTCGCCGGCGGCCGCGTCGTCCACCCCGGCGGGCAGGACGAGGTTCGCCCGGTACGCGCCGGTCAGGACCGTGCCGAGGATCGCGATGCCGAGCGCCCCTCCCAGCTCGAACGCCGTCTCCGACACCGCCGACGCCGACCCCGCCCGTTCCTTCGGCGCGGTGGCCAGCACGTTGTCGTTGTTCACCGTGAACGCGAACCCGACGCCCATGCCGCCGATCACCATGACGGGCAGCAGGCTGAGGTAGTTCAGCTCGGTGCCGAGGGTGGAGTAGTAGAGAAACGATCCCGCGTTCATGGCCAGGCCGAGCGCGACCACGCCGTTGCGGCCGAGGAAGTTGATCAGCTTGGCGGCCAGCACCCCGCCGACGGCGCCCGCCAGCCCGCCGGGCAACTGGGCCAGCCCCGCCTGCAGCGGCGACCAGCCGAGCACGAGCTGCAGGTACCACGCGAACATCAGCATCATCGCCGACATCGCGAAGATCGCCAGCAGGTTCGTGGTGATGGACGCGGTGAACGCCCTCCTGCGGAAGAGCCGCACGTCGATCAGCGGTTCGGCCAGCCGCGTCTGCCGCCACACGAACAACGCCAGCAGCACGATCCCGGCCACGCCCGCGGCCTGCACGTCGGCGTGGCCAAGGCCCTTGTCCGCGGCCTCCTTGACGGCGTAGATGACCGTCACGATGCCGCTGAAGGACAGCACGACGCTGAGCAGGTCGAGCCGGCCCGCGTCCGGGTTGCGCGACTCGGGCAGCACGAGTGCGCCGCCCACCAGCACCAGCAGCATGATCGGTACGTTGATCAGGAACACCGAGCCCCACCAGAAGTGGTCGAGCAGCACCCCGCCGACGACCGGGCCGATCGCGAAGCCCGCCGCGCTCATCCCGCTCCAGACGCCGATGGCCGCGGTCCGCTCGCCGGGCTCGGTGAACACGTTGCGGATGATCGACAGCGTGGACGGCATGATCGTGGCCCCGGCGATGCCCAGCAGCGCCCTGGCCGCGATCAGCAGCTCGGGGCTGGGTGCGTACGCGGTGATCACGGAGGCCGCGCCGAACGCCGCCGCGCCGATCAGCAGCAGGCGTTTGCGGCCGATGCGGTCACCGAGGTTGCCCATGGTGACGAGCAGTCCGGCCAGCGCGAAGCCGTACATGTCGCCGATCCAGAGCAGCTGTGTGGACGTGGCGCCCAGGTCGGCGACCAGGCGGGGGAGCGCCAGATGCAGGACGGTCAGGTCGAGGGAAAGCAGGAGCGTGGCCAGGCAGGCGATCGCCAATGCGGCCCATTTGTTCTTCATGCCGCCCACGGTCGCGGGAACGGCTGACGATGCGCCTACCGTTGGCTGACCGGCCGGCCGATCTCGGTCAGTCCGGAGGCGATGCGGATGCGGGTGTCCTCGGCGCTGTACCAGTCGTCAGGGCATTCGTCCCGCGCCTGGATGAGCAGCGCGTGCGCCTCGTCGGTGTCGCCCCGGCGCAGCGCCACCTCGCCGAGGCCGAGGTGCGCCCACGCGAGGATCTCCATGGAGCCGTTCCTGCTCGACAGGTCGGCCGCGAGCGTGTAGTCGGCGTGCGCCGCGTCCATGGCGTCCATGCGCGTCAGCGCGTCGCCGCGGCGGCACAGGCACTCGGCGATCTCGGTCGTGGCACCCAGCTCGCGCGCCAACGTCAGCGCCTCGTCGGCCAGCGCGTACGCGGTGTCGTAGGCGCCCCGCGAGTGGTGGAACTCGCAGAGCCCGGACAACACGAGCGTCATGCCCCAGCGCTCGCCGATGGCCTTGAACGCGGCCAGGCTCTGCTCGAAGTGGGCCAGTGCCTCCTCGGGCCGGCCGAGGGTCTCCAGCATGAACGCGGCACCGGTGGAGGACAGCGCCTGCTGCCAGGGCTTGAGCTCGCTCACGACCCGCGTGAGCTCGTCGAAGGCGACCTGGATCTCGCCGGGCGGCCCGGTGAACGCGGACAGCAGCATCATCATGAACTCGACCCGCACCGGTACGTGATCCCAGGTCACCAGCCAGCGCACCTCGGCCAGCCGCTGACGCAGCCCCTCGTCCATACCTCCTGCCCAAGCCGTGACGAGCACGCACATGACGTATTCCTCGTCGAGGTCGGCCGGACGCCGCGACCCGAGCGCCGCCAGCAGACCGGCGGCCAGGTCGGCGCTGGTGGCGCGGTGACCGCGCATCCACCAGTAGCAGGCGCTGTGGGCCAGCAGCCGCAGCGCCGTCTCCAGCCGGCCGGACTCGGTGGCCCAGCGCACGGCCGCGTTGACGTCGTCGCTCTCCTCGTCGAGCCGGGCCAGCCACTCCAGCTGCTCGCCCGTACGCAGCCACGAGTCGGCCTCCACGACCAGGTCGAGGTAGTAGCCGGCGTGCGCGTCGCGGACCGCCTCGACCTCGCCCGCCTCGGCCAGCCTCTCGGCACAGAACGCCCTGATCGTCTCCAGCATGCGGTAGCGCCCGTCCACCACCTCCACCAGGGACTTCTCCGCCAGCGAGAACAGCACCTCCTCCGGCAGCCCGCACACCTTCTCGGCGGCGCCGGGCCGCGCGCCGCCGACGAACACGGTCAGCCTCCTCGCCAGCCGCTGCTCGTCCTCGTCGAGCAGGTCCCAGCTCCACGCGACGACCGCACGCAACGTCTGGTGCCGGGGCAGCGCCGTACGGCTGCCGCGGGCCAGCAGCCGGAACCGGTCGTCGAGCCGGGCCGCGACGTCGGCCAGCGGAAGCGTACGCAGCCGCGCCGCGGCCAGCTCGATGGCCAGCGGCAACCCGTCGAGCGCCCGGCAGATGCCCGCCACCTGGGCGGCGTTGCCCGCGTCGACGGCGAAGCCGGGCACCACGGCGGCGGCACGGTCGGCGAACAGCCGGACGGAGGGATAGCCGAGGGGGTCGCGGACCTCCGGCGGCGGCAACGGCAGCGGCGCCACCGGCAGGATCGACTCGCCGGTGATGCCGAGCGCCTCCCGCCCGGTGGCCAGCACCCGCAGCCAGGGGCAGGCGGCCAGCAACTGGTCCGTCAGCTCGGCGGTGGCCGCGATGACGTGCTCGCAGTTGTCGAGGACCAGCAGCAGCCTGCGGCCGGCCAGCGCGGTGACAAGCCGGGTGACCGGATCCAGGGCGGGCCGGTCGTGCGTCACGGCGTCGCGGATGCCGAGCGCGGTCAGCACGGCCGCCGGCACGTCGGCCTCGTCGGAGACCTGCGCGAGCGGCACGACGCACACGTCGCCCGTCTCCCGGCCGGCAGTCTCGGTCGCGAGCCGCGTCTTGCCCGCGCCGCCGGGCCCGATCAGCGTGACGAGCCGGTGCTCGCCCAGCCTCGCCGCCACCTGACGGAGTTCGTCGGCGCGGCCGACGAAGCTGGTGAGCTGGGCGCGCAGCCCGCGCCGGAAGCTCTGCCCGGCCGCGGGGGCGGCCGAGGCCCCGAGCGCCGGGTCGGCCCTGAGCACGGCCAGGTGCGCGGCGGCCAGCTCGGCCCCCGGCTCGACGCCCAGTTCCTCGTCCAGCAGCTTCCTGGCCTCGTCGTAGACGGCCAGCGCCTCCGCCTGGCGGCCGCTGCCGTAGAGCGCGCGCATGAGCTGGGCCCGCAGCCGCTCGCGCAGCGGATGGGCGGCGGCGAGCTGGGTCAGCTCGGCGACCAGCTCACGGTGCCTGCCCAGGTCGAGGTCGGCCTGCACCCGGTCTTCGGTCGCCGACAGGCGCAGTTCCTCCAGCGCCGTCGCCGCGGCCTCGGCGTGCGGGACGTCGGCCAGCGGCGTGCCCCGCCACAGGTCGAGCGCCTCACGCAGCAGCGCGGCCGCCTGCCCGGGATCGCCGTCCGCCAGGGCCCGCCTGCCCGCCTGGGCCAGCTGCTCGAACCTGCGCGCGTCGACGTCCTGCGGGTCGGCCACCAGCCGGTATCCCGCCGGATGGAACTCCACCAGCTCCCGGCCGAGCGCCCTGCGCAGCCGGGACACCTGGGACTGCAGCGCGTTGGACTCGCCCTCGGGGGGCCGGGGGCCGTACATGCCGGCCACGAGTTGCTCCGGGCCGACGACGCGGCCGGCGTGCAGGGCGAGGAGCGTCAGCAGGGCGCGTACGCGGGGACCGCCGAGCGCGACCGGCTCACCGTCCTCGTCCAGCACGGTGGTGGGGCCGAGGATCTGGAAGCGCATACCCCGATTATCGCGGGCGCGGCGGCGTCCGGTGCGGGGCGAGCACGGCGTCGAGCACACCGGCGGCGAGCGCGAGCGCGTGGCCGGGCGCGGGGCAGGGCCGGATGCCGGAGCCGAAGGTCAGGTGCGGACCGCACCCGCGGGCGAGGTCGAACCGCTCGGGGTCGGCGAACACGCCGGGATCGCGGTTGGCGGCCACCAGATCGATCGTCACCGTCTCACCGGTCCGCGTGTCGAGCCTGCGGGTGGCCCTGAGCGGCGGGTCGTGCCTGAGCGTCTCGTACAGCAGCGCCTCGGGGTCGTCGCCGGGTCCCCCGTGCCGCAGCGCGGCCTCGATCAGTCCTTCCGTGGCGGCGTACCCCTGCAGGAGCAGCGTGATCACGGGCACGCCTGCCAGCGTGAGCAGCCGCGCGACGGCGGCGTCGGCCTCGGGAGTCTCCTCGCCCGAGAGGTAACCGGACGCGGCGGCGGGCACGGCGTCGGCCAGGAGGGCGCTGTCCTCGACGCCGAGCGCGGACGCGAGCACGGCCGTCGGCACGCCATGCCAGTCGCCGTCCCGCTCCACGGTCATGGCCGTGGCCGCCCGCCTCAGCTCGGCCGGCTCCAGCCCGGCCAGCAACTCGGTGAGGACCCGGCGTCGCCCGGCGTGGGTCTCGCCGGTGCTGAACCGTGACACCTGGGCCCGCAGCCAGGCGAGCGTCCCCTCCGCGCCGTCCTGGCGTACGGGAGGCGGCACGTACGCGGGGTCGGCGAGCACGGCACGGGCCTCGGTATGACGGATGATGAGCATGAGGTCACGCTAGAGCGCCATCATTTCGCCGCCGGTCGAAACATGCCGTCCGCCGCCGCCCAGCCGTCCGCCGGCCGCCCAAGCCATGCGTGCCGTCAGGCGGCGAGCCGTTCCTGGCGCTCCGGTGGCTCCTTCTCGGCCCTGCCCGCGGGTGCGGCGGCGGGTGCGGCGGCGCGCTTCCGGGTGAAGGCCAGCGCCATGACCACGAGGAGCACCATCTCGGCCACCACCAGCCCCCGCTCCAGCAGCCCGTAGTAGGCACCGCCGTTGATCAGCGGCGAGGTGACGGAGGCCGGATGCGCCGCCAGGTAGAACGCCAGCGACAGCGCGGACGTCACGCTCATGGCCTTGACGGCGTTCCACCCGAGCGCGGCCGCGCGCCCCCTGGCCAGGCTCCAGCCGGCGACCGGCAGCGAGGTGAAGACCACGGCCGCCGCCCAGCGGTGGATCTCGCCGGAGAGCGTGCCGATCTGCGACGTTCCCGCGTCGGTGGGGAAGACCGCGCTCATCATCAGCCCCGCCGACCCGGCCACCAGGAGGACCCGGGTGGCCGCGGTACGCGCCGGGTCCGCGGCCGCCAGCCCGTACGCGAGACTCAGGCACGCCCCCGCGAGCGCCAGCATCCCGATCAGCACCGGCGCGAGCCCGCCGGAGACCAGCGCGTAGTCGCTGAGCAGCGGCTGTTCCGGCAGGGCCAGCTCGGCGTAGGCGAGAGCGCAGAAGGACACCACCGTGCCGATGACCGTGCCCCACACGGTCTGCGTCCGGGTCATCGCGCCACCTCGTCATAAATCGCCTCGAACCGGGCCAACGACGTCTGGTGGTCGTGGGTGAGCGCCAGCTCGCGGCTGGCCTTGCCCAGCATGGCGCGCAGGCCGTCGTCGGTGAGGATCTCCGTCAGGCGCCGGGCCAGCGTGGCCACGTCGCCCGGCTGGAACAGATAGCCGTTGCCGTCCACCAGGTGCGGCAGCGCCATCGCGTCGGCGGCCACCACGGGCAGCCCGGTCGCCATGGCCTCCAGCGTGGCGATGCTCTGCAGCTCGGCGACGCCCGGCATGGCGAACACGTCGGCGGACGCGTACGCCTGCGGCATGATCTCGTCGGGCACGAAGCCGAGGAAGAAGACCCGCTCGCCCACGCCGATGCGCTTGGCCAGCCGCTCCAGCTCCATCCGCTGGGTGCCCCGGCCGACCAGCACCGCCTGCACGTCGGTGTCGTTCAGCACGATCGGCAGCGCGCGTACGAGCTCGTCGATGCGCTTCTCCTCGTCCAGGCGGCCGACGAACATCACGGTGGGCCGGTCGGGCAGGTCGAACATCTTGCGGGCCCACGCCTTGGGTTCGGCGTGCGGGTGGAACCTGGTCAGGTCGATCCCGCAGGAGACCGGCTCGGCCTCGCGGTCGAAGCCCTGCTCGGACAGGAGCTCGGCGGCCAGCGGGGTGGGCGTGGTCACGTGGTCGGCGCGGTTGAAGATCCGGCTGAAGTCGCGCCAGGCCAGCCGGCCCGCCTTGGCCCGCAGCCGCTCGGGGATGTGACCGAACTGGAAGAGGTTGTCCGGCATGAAGTGGTTGGTGGCGACCACCGGCACGCCCGCGCGGCGGGCGGCGGCGATGGCGGCCCGGCCCACCACGAAGTGCCCCTGCGTGTGCAGCACGTCGGGGGAGATGGAGGCGATCAGGCGGTCGAGCCTGGTCGGTACGGTGACCCGCATCGTGGGGTGGACCAGCAGCGGCGCGGAGCGCAGCCGGTGTACCACCACGCCGTCCTCCACGTCGGCGGTGGGCGGGCCCACCTCGGACTGGCAGACGACGTGCACCTCGTTGCCGCGCGCGGCCAGGCCGGTGGCCAGGCGGTGGGTGAAGTAGGCGGCGCCGTTGACGTCGGGTGGGTAGGTGTCGCTCGAGATCAGGATCCGGCGTGGCCGTTCGGCGGCGGGGACGATGGCCGGACGTTCGGTGACGGTGTCGTGAAGGGGCATGGCCATGACGGTGACTCCAGATAGGTAGGGCCAGGGGAGGGCCGGTGAAACGGACGGAAGAGGTCAGGCAAGGTCGCGGTGCGCCTCCAGCGGGCTGGTCCGTGCCAGGGCGACGGTGCCGGCGGCGGTGATCGCGGCGGCCGCGACCGGGAGGACCCCGGTCGGCAGTGGTTCGCCGAGCAGCAGCGCGCCGAAGGCCACCGCGGTCAGCGGGTCGGCGATCTGCAGCGAGGCGAACGAGACGCCGAAGTGCCCGACGGCGTAGGCGCGCTGCAACATCATCAGCGCCAGCAGGGCGGGGACCGGCAGCGCCAGCAGGTACCACCAGTTCCACGTGCCGTCCACCAGCACCCGCATGAGCGTGGCGGTGGCGCCGTACAGCACGCCGGAGCTGGTCGCGAGCAGCGCGGCCCGGCCCGCGGGCGAGGCCACCCTCGAACCGGCCCACAGCAGCACCGCGGCGAGGCCGGACACGCCGAGGAGTATGAGCACTCCGTTCGGGCTGAGGTGGGTGGGGCCGTGCGACTCGGGGACGAGCAGCACCAGGCCGATCAGCCCGGCGGCCACCACGCCGGCCGCCGACAGTTCCTTGCGCGACGGCTTGCGGCCGTGCAGCGTGGCGGCGATGGGCAGGGCGAACAGCAGGCTGGCCACGCCCATCGGCTGGACGATGGTCAGGGGGCCGAGCCCCAGCGCGACGATGTGCAGGCCACCACCCGCCAGAATGGAGACGCCTCCGGCCAGCCAGCGCGGCCTGCGCAGCAGCGCCAGCAGCCCGGGCTTGGCGGTGCCGGCCGCCTCGAACTGCTGGAGGGCGGCTCCGAGCGCGAAGAACAGCGAACCGACCAGAGCTGTCACCGCGGCCAGGACAGTCATGCGCACTCCTTTCGAACGGATGGTCGCCGGACAGGGTCAAACAGGCATGTCCGTGGGGAGACGGTCAGGGGAAGGCTGGATGGCGCGGCGTTTCCTGATCCACCGCACGCCCTCGACGATCGCCGTGACGGACACCGCGATGCCCAGCCCGAGCAGCAGGCCCTTGATGGGGTCGTTCTCGAAGGCCATCCCGCCGAAGAAGCCGATCAGCCCCGAGTACACCCCCCAGGAGCTCGCCGCGATCGCGTCGAAGAACGTGAACGAGCGCAGCGGATGCCGGACCGCGCCCATGGTCAGCGTGGTCGCGGTGCGCCCGCCGGGGATGTACCTGGCCACGATGAGCACGAGCCCGCCCCGCTCCTCCAGGGCGCCGCGCGCCCAGACGAACGCCTTCTTGTTCCGCAGCCTCCCGCCCGACGTCTTGCCGATCAGGTAGGAGACGTGGTCCCCCGCGAACGCGCCCAGTGCCGCGACGACGATCACCAGCGCCAGGTTCGTCTCGCCGGACGCGGCGAACACACCAGCGGTGATCACGGCGGTCTCGGCGGGCACGATGGGGAAGAACCCGTCGAGGAGCGCCAGGCCGAACAGCACGGCGTACAACCACGGGGACGCCATGGCCTGTTGCACCAGGTCGAGAATGGCGTGGGACATAGAGGGGCTCCGATCGTCAGGGCACTTACCTAGCGTGTCGGCGCTGGACCCCTGAGGACATCGGGGATGCCCCGGGTCGAACGCGGACCCATCCCCGATACGGGTCAGGGCCTGTACCCCAATGAAGCTAGGAACTTCGCTGGTCACGGCACATCGGACGATCGGCGCCTACCGTCCCCTACTTTCGTCAGGGTCGGGGCGCGACCTCCGGGTGACACCATCGATCAAACCGGGATCCGGCCGCTCGGGCACCAGTGCAGATAGGCGCTTTCACAGTGGGGTTAGCTCTACCTCGGCGGTGCCTTGCACCCCACCCCCGACTTTCGTCAGGTGTCCCGCCTGCCGTTCGGGGAGGGCGGCGGCCCGTACGCGGCGGATAACGTCGGTGCCGTGACGTTCATGCGCCTCGTCCGCCGAGAGACCCGCCGCCGGCTGGTCTACGACCTGCTGCTCTGGGCCTTTCTCAGCATCTTCGTGGCCGCGATGGGTCCCGACCCGTTCCGGGACCCCGCCAGATTCGCGATGATCACCGTGCCCAGGCTGGCCCTGGCCGCCGCGGCCGTGCTGGTCGGCCGGCGCCGGCCGCTGGCCGCCCTGGTGCTGCTGCTGCCGCTCGGGCCGTGGCAGTTCACCGAAGGGTTCGCGACCGTGGACCTGAGCTGGCTGCTGCCCCGGCGCGGCGTGAAGATCCTCCCGCTGCTGCCCACGTCGCCCTTCATCATGTGGTACGCCTACCTGACCGGGCGGCGCCTGAGCGTGATGTGGCCGGCCGCGGCGGCGTTCTGCGTGGTCACGGTCGTGGGCGTGGGCGTGGTCCTGGTCAGGGGCGGTGACCTGGCCCTGTGGGTCTCCATGACGAGCGCGCTCGCCGGCACCTACCTGGTGCCCTACCTGCTCGGGCTGCTCAGGAGGGGGCTGCTCCAGCAGCGGCGGGCGGCCAGGCTGTCGGCCGAGGCTCAGGCCAGGCTGCGCGAGCGGGCCAGGATCGCCCGCGACATGCACGACTCGCTCGGCCACGACCTGGCGCTGATCGCGGTCAGGGCGGCCGGGCTCGAGCTGGCACCCGGGCTGGGCCCCGCCGAGGTCAGGGCCGCGGGCGAGCTGCGGCTCGCGGCCGCCGACGCCACCGAGCGGCTGCGCCAGATCATCGGGCTGCTGCGCGAGGAGGCCGACGCGCCGCCCCTGACGCCCGTGGACGAGGACGTGGCCGAGCTGGTACGGCGGGCCAGGGACTCCGGCATGAGGATCGACCTCGACCTGTACCCCGGTCAGGCGTCCGCCCTGGCCCGCGCGGTGGTCCAGGAAGGCCTCACCAACGCCGCCAAGCACGCCCCGGGCGCGGCCGTCGAGGTCGAGGTCTCGCCGGGGCGCGTCACCGTGCGCAACGGGCCGCCGCGTTCACGGCCCACCGCGCGGCCCGGCGGTCTCGGGCTGGAGGGGCTGCGCGAGCGCGTACGGCTGGCCGGCGGCACCCTCACCGCGGGCCTCGTCGGCGAGGGCGGGGGAGGCGGCTTCGAGCTGGCCGTGACCCTCCCCCGCGAGGGTGAGGAGGATCCCCGCCGCTCGGGAGGGAACGGACGGCCGAAGGCACGACGCTGAGGGCATGACCGAACACAGACCGGCGATAGGCCGGGTGACCGCGGCGATCGCCACGGTCGCCACCATGCTCCCCTACCTCACACTGAAGATCCTCTGGCTGACAGGAAGCTCCCTCGGAGTCACCGACCCCGGCCTCATGAACGACCCGGCGATGGCCGGCCTCAACGTCATGACCTTCGGCATGGACGCCGTCGGACTGCTGCTGGTGGTGGCGTTCACCACGCGCTGGGGCCTGCGGCTGCCGGCCTGGCTCGTGCTGCTGCCGATGTGGGTGGGCACGGGCCTGCTGTCGGTGGTGGTCGTCACGGCGCCGATCATGGTGACGGCCGGCGGGATCGCGGTGTTCAGCGGCGGCCCCATTGAACCGTGGGTCTACGTGATGGTCTACGGCGGTTTCGTCGGGCAGGGCATCGGCCTGATGACGACCTTCGTCCTCTACGCCCGCGACCGCTGGCCCGGGGTGCTCGGGCCCGGTCACGCCGCCGCCGGTCCTGCCAGGCAGTTCCAGACGGCCGTGGCATGGGGATCGCTGCTGGTCGTCACCCTGGTCGCAGGGGTGCGGCTGTCGTGGACGTTCGGAGCGCCCGTCGGGGGCGTCGTCATGGACGGGTTCAAGGCGCTGCTCGCCCTCGCCGGGGCCGTCGCGTTCGTCGCCGTCGTACGGGAACGCGGGAAAGGCCCGTTCTGGCGGCTGGCCGTACCGGTCTGGCTGGGCTCCGGGTCGTTGTTCGGCTGGGGCCTCTACGCGATGATCGTCAGGTCCGTCGGTGGCCCGCTCAGCGTCGGGGGCGCGGTGGCGACGGACCTGGTCGAGCTGTTCGGCATGCTGACCGGGCTGGTGATGGGGATGAGCGGGGCGTACGTGCTGGCCGAGCGGGCAGGGACCCGCTCAGGCGTGCACGACGTGCAGCCGCTTGAGCAGCCGCTTGAAGGCGACGATCGAGATGGTGATCGCCAGGCCGCTTATCACGGCCACCGCTGAGGTCCGCAGCACCATGTACGAGCCCAGCGACCCCGCCAGATACTCGTAGACCGCCAGGAAGATGCTCAACGTCGAGTTCATCAGCAGCACGAATGCCCACAGCAGCGTGATCCTGGCGAAGAACCTGCGCACCCGCTCGTGCTTGAGCACCGCCGACGGCAGATGGATGTAGTCGAGCGTGAGCTTCTGCACGAGCGGCCTGTTCAGGCGCACGGACGCGAGGAAGACCATGCTCATGCAGATGGTGCCCATCTCCGGCTGGATGAAGAACCACATCCAGGTGCCGGTCCAGAAGGCGACGATCGCGCGAATGGTGATCGCGAAAGCCGCCAGGCACATGGTGGCGGGCACCTTGATCCGCCTGACCAGCCGCCAGGCCACCCCCAGATAGACCCAGGCCACGGTCATGACGAGCGCCCACTGGAAGCCGAGGACGACCATGGCCAGGTAGAACACCACCAGCGGCGCCACGACGCTCTCGAGCAACTGGGGCGCGGCCTGCCGGGCGAGCACCGTGAGGCGCGGAAGGGTGACCTGAGGGTGATTCAAGGCTGCTCCGCAGATAGGCCGACGATCAGCGACTACCCGGGCCTCACAGGACAAGGCTCTCCAGATGGACCGCTCGTTGTAGCCCGAGCGTCATCAGCGCCGTCCAGGAAGCACGCCGGTGGCTTACCGTACCTGAGGCCGGAAGGTGCGACCGCCTCCTTCGGCACGTTCCCGGGCTGCCATACGGATTCAGCCTGGCATTGAACCGGGCGCTCAGCCGAGTGAGGCGGTGGCCAGCTTCGCCCCGAACCCGACGAAGACGACGCCGACCCCCGACGTCAGCCCCGCGCCGAGCTTCCTGTGCCGGCGGAACTGGCCGGCCAGGAACGTGCCGCCGAAGATCAGGGCCGTCAGGTAGAGCACGCTGAACACCTGGATGATCGCGCCCAGGATGACGAACGACAGCGCGGGCGCCGGATAGGCGGGGTCCACGAACTGGATGAAGAACGAGACGAAGAACAGGATCGCCTTCGGGTTGAGCAGGCTGATCCCGAGCGCCTTGCGGAACGGGCGCGGGCGGCGTTCCCGCTCCTCCGGGGGCCGTGCGGCGGCGGCCACGGGCCCGGACCGCCAGGCCCGCACCGCGCCGCGGATCATCTGGAACCCGATCCAGGCCAGGTAGCCGGCGCCGGCGTACTTGACGACGGTGAAGAGCAGCGGGGTGGAGCGGAGGAGGGACGCGGCGCCGGCGGCCGCCAGGACCATCAGCACGGTGTCGCCGACGAACACGCCCGCGGCGGCCCGGTATCCCTCACGGACGCCGTGCCGGGCGGCGTGGCTGAGCACGTACAGCGAGTTGGGGCCGGGCAGCAGGATGATCAGGAAGGCGCCGATGACGTAGGCCCAGAAATCGGTGATGCCGAAGAACATGCGGCCTGCCCCTCCGCGAACGCTTACTGACGACATATCACGATATCGCCTGGTCATCCTCGTGCGCCGGATCCAGCCATTCGGTCAACGATCCGTGCCGCCCCTCGCGGTCCGGCAGCTCCGGTTGTTTGGGTCTTGTAAGGATCGGGTGTCAAGGTTACGATCACCGCGAATACTTAGGAAAGTTTCCTAAAAGATGGTCACCACCGGCTCGCGCTGACACCCCCCGCCCGTGCCACCTCCCCACGGGCCGTGCCGTACGGCTTGCGCTCTCACCCCCCGGCGCAAGGCGTACGGCACGCACACCCCCCAAGGATGAACCGTGAGATTTCGGCCGATCCTCCTGGCGCTCGCGACCCTCGCACTCAGCC
>NZ_SMLD01000044.1:0-54787 GCF_004352805.1 Nonomuraea mesophila | reverse complement strand
GGGCCGGGGCGGGCGCTGGTTCGGGCTCGGGCGGCTCCCCGCCGGAGTGGGCCGGATCGGCCTGGACGCGGGGACCCTGGCAGATGAGGGCGAGCGGGATCAGGCACATCGCCTTCACGCCGCCGCTGGTGGAGGGGGCGCTGACGTCGACGCGGAACCCGTAGTCGTGCGCGAGCCGCCCGATCAGGGCGAACCCGAGCTTGCGTTCGTCCTTCAGCGCGGCCGCGTCGAGCGCCGTGCGCTGCGACAGCAGCCGTTCGGCCTCGGCCAGCTGGAACGGGTTCATGCCGAGGCCGGTGTCCTCCACCACGATGCGGTAGCCGGCCTGCATCTGCTGCACGTAGACGCTGACCAGGTCGTCGGAGTAGCTGGTGGCGTTGGCCATGAGCTCGGCGAGCGCCACCGTGACGGGCTCGACGACGCGGCCCTCGACCCACGTCTCCCCCACTTCCGGCAGGTAGGTGTACTCGACGCGGTTGTAGGGGCCGATGCGGCCGCGGGCGCTCTCGATGATCTCGCGGAAGGTGCAGTCGGCGCGCTGGATGCCCGGCCACGACCCGGCCAGCAGGCGCAGGCGCTGCACGCTGTGCAGGGCCTGGGTGGCCAGGTGGTCGATGTCGACGAGGCTCTGGTGGTAGACGCCGGCCTGGGGGAACTCGCGCAGCTCATCGTCGATCTTCAGCTGGAGCCGGGTGAGGAACATCTGCGCCTCGTCGGTGACGCCCCGCACGCCGGCTCTGGCCGCGCTGCCCACGCCGGCGCGGGTGATCTCGACCGCCTCGCGGAGCAGGTCTTCGGCGGCCTGGTGGTGCTTGTCGAGCGGGCTGCCGGCGAAATAGGGGTGTAACAGGCCGGGGACCTCGACGCCGGTGTAGCCCCTCGCCTCGATGTCGGCCACGGCCTGCAGGCGTTCGACCAGCCTGGCGCCCTCGGACTGGGCGGCTTCGTACCACTGCCAGTTGGCGTGTGCCTGCGAGCGGGCGACCTGGGCCTGCTCGACGGCGGTGGCCTTGTCCTGTACGGCGTGGCGGGCGGCCTTCTCCGCGACGTCCTTGGCCTGCAGCGCGGTGCGCTTGGCGCGGGCCTGCACCGTCAGCGCGACGACGACGCCTCCGACCACGACGACGGCGCAGCAGCCCAGCAGCGCCCCAAGCAGGAGATCCGAGGTGACCATGGCATTCCTTGTCCGGGTGCGTTTTCCCGCGTGTTGCGACCGGGTGACGACGTTCGGTCAACAGAATGCCAAATGCACTGCCGTTTTTCGCTGCACTTCCGAGATCCGATGGTCATTCAAAGGAATGTCCACCGGAAATCAGACGTGATTATCTGGGTGCGGCAGTGGAAAGTGAATTTATTTCATCAATCATTCAGCCGGAGAAGAGCTGGGCGAGCTTGAGGAACAGCTGGTAGACGCCGTACGCGAACGGCACCCCCACCCACGCCCATGCCAGCGCCATCAGCCCGGTCCGGCGATGTGTCACGTCCGTGGAGTCCGCGGATTCCGTGGCGTCCGTCATACCGTTTGTCCCTTCCCCGCCACATTTTCCTGCCGTGGCCGTTCGTGGTACTTCTCGTGCACCGGACGGATCAGCTCATTGGCGACGAATCCGACCGCGAGCAGGCCGATCATGATGTAGAGGGACGTGGTGTAGAGGGCGGGACCCGACCGGCCCGCGGCCTCCTGCCCGTCGGCGATCGCGTTGATGATCAGCGGGCCTAGCACGCCCGCGGTGGACCAGGCGGTGAGCAGCCTGCCGTGGATCGCCCCGACCTCGTACGTCCCGAACAGGTCCTTCAGGTACGCGGGGACCGTCGCGAAGCCACCGCCGTAGAAGGACAGGATGCCGAGCGCGCAGATGATGAACAGCGGCTTGGAGGTGTCGCCCGCCAGCGCGATCGCGAGATAGAGCAGCGCGCCCACGCCCAGGTAGACGCGGTACATGTTCTTGCGCCCGATCAGGTCGGAGGTCGACGACCAGCCGAAGCGCCCCGCCATGTTCGCCAGCGACAGCAGCGCGACGAAGCCCGCCGCCGCCCCCGCCGCGACCGGCATGGAGGTGCCGGAGAAGAAGTCGGCGATCATCGGCGCGGCCTTTTCGAGGATGCCGATCCCGGCGGTGACGTTCAGGCACAACACCAGCCACAGCAGGTAGAACTGCGGGGTGCGGATGGCGTTGCGGGCCGAGACGTCGGCGGTGGTGACGAGCCGGCGGGTGGCCGCCTCGCGCGGCCGCCATCCCTTCGGCGCCCACCCGTCGGCGGGGACGCGCACCAGCAGCACGCCCATGGACATGAAGAGCGCGTAGACGACGCCGTGCACGACGAACGTCGTGGCGATCCCGCCCGTGCCGGTGCCGAAGGAGCCGAGCATCTGGGCCGACCACGGCGAGGCGATGAGCGCTCCCCCGCCGAACCCCATGATCGCGATGCCGGTGGCCATGCCGGGCCGGTCGGGGAACCATTTGATCAGCGTGGAGACCGGGGAGATGTAGCCGATCCCGAGCCCGATCCCGCCCACGAACCCGTACCCGAGCACCACCAGCCAGTACTGACCCGTGGCCACGCCCAGCGCGGACAGCAGGAACCCGGAGGAGAAGCAGGCCATCGAGACGAACATCGCCCAGCGCGGCCCGTTGCGCTCGACCAGCGTGCCGCCGAAGGCCGCGGACAGGCCGAGCATGACGATGCCCAGCTGGAACGGCAGTGCGCTCTGGGTGCCCGACAGGCCGAGCGAGGATTCGAGGGGCGGTTTGAACACGCTCCACGCGTATGCCTGACCGATCGCCAGGTGCACGGAGAGCGCGGCGGGCGGCACCAGCCACCGGCTCCACGTGGGCGCCGCCACGGTACGGGAACGACTCAGGAAACCTGTGGGACTCGCGAACCTCGTACTGATTGCCACGAAGATACGCGTAACACATACGGTATGCCGTATTTCGGATCCGGATCAGCTTTACGACGAGCGGTCACATCTGGTCGGCGAACGGCGTCACGAAGCCTGTCGGAAAACACGAAGCCTGTCGGAAAAACTGCGGCATGTCGTGATCAGTTCGCGTATGGTGCCTGACAGGCGGCTCCTGGGTGTGCTTCCTTCTCACTCATGTGACTGAACAGCGTGCCCGCTCCCCGCCTCGCGGGCCGCGCGGGGTGTGCCCCGCGCGGCCTTACTCACTTCCCGGGGGAGGGCGTGTGAAGGGTCCTGGCGAGATTCTGCTGCGCCGCCGCCGGCTGGTCGCGCCCGGGCTGCTGGCCGCCGGATCGTCCATGCCGCCACCGATCGGCAAGCTGCCCAGGCGGCTCGGCATGGTGCGCGCGGACGGGCCGTCCGGAGTGGCGGCACTGGAGTTCGAGCTGCTGCAGCTCGGGTTCCTGATGTCGGCGGAGCTGTACGGGGCGCTGGCGGGGCTCGAGATGACCGACCTGACGCGGGTGGGGCGGCGGCTGCTGCACTGCCTGCGTGAGGAGGTCGGGGCGAACGCCACGCACGTGCCACTGTTCCGGAAATTTCCGGACAGCGTGCCGGCCGACACCTCCGACTTCTACGTGCGTCGGGTGTTCGCCCTGCTGCTGCAGGAGCCGGCCCGTCCGTGCGTGTTGTGCGGCGAGACCGGGACCGTGCAGCCCGTGGCGCCCTGCGCGCACCTGGTCTGCCGTACGTGCTGGGACGGCGCCGACTTCAGCGCCTGCCCCATCTGCCACCGGCGGATCGACCCGGACGACCCCTTCCTGCGCCCGTCGGAGCGCCAGGTCTTTGCGCACCGCGAGGCCGTGACCACCACGGTGCTGTTGGGGCTGTGCGCCGACCCCGGCGCCGCCTGCCGCGACCTGGCCGAGGCCATGCTGGCGCGGCGCATCCCCATGGCGGCGTACGAGCGGGCCGAGCTGGAGGTCCTGCTGGACGCCTCCCGGCCCGCGGCGCTCTCCTGGCTGCCCGAGACCATCCCGGTCAAGGAGACCAGAGCGGTGGTGCTGGCGTACGCGCTGCGCAACGGCGCCGGTGAGCTGCTGCCCCGCCACGCCGGCACCGCGACGGACGTGCTGCGGGTGCTGTACACGCTGATGGGCGGCGACCCAGGGCTGGAAAGCCGGCCCGAGCGGCGCACGTCGCTGTCCCGCGCGATGCGCCGGGCGGTGCTGGCGTGCCTGGACGGGATGCCGTACCTCGTGGAGGACCTGCTGCGCCACCGCGAGCCGTGGAAGCACATGGCCGAGGTCCTGCACCCGCACGAGCAGCACACCCGCTTCCCCGGGGCGGCGCTGGCGTTCGCGGCCGTGCGCGGCACCCGGCTCGACCCCGGCACGGCGTTCGGCCGCGCCCTGCTGGAGCGGGCGGACGGGCATCCCGAGCTGGAGATACGGGACGGGCGCGTGCGGGCGACGACGTTCGCGTCGCGCGTGGAGACGGCGCTGGCGCAGGGCCGCCACGCCGACGCCGTCACGCTGCTCTCCCACCGCCCGGGTGAACTGCTCCGCCGCCTGTCCCACCTGCTGCGCTCGGCGTACGCCCCAGGTGCCCTCCCTGAGAGGGACGCGACAGGCGGCGGGGCGGTTCTGGAGGTGCTCGGGGACGCCGTGCGGCGGGTCGCGCCCGGGGTGCTGATCGCCGCGCTCGGCCAGGTCAGGACGCCGCCCGGCGGCACCCGGTTGTTCCTTCCGCGCGGCGGCACGGCGCGGTTCCGGACCATGCCCGACCGGCGGCCCACGCTGCCCGACGAGGTGACGCTGACGGCCGAGCGGGTGCTGACGGGAGAGTTGCTGCGGCGCGCCGCCGGCCTGCCGCCGCTGCGCCGGGCGCTGCTGGACGAGGGGCTGGCCGACCTGGTCGCGCCCACCTCTGAGCGTAAGGCGGGCGCGGCGCTCGTCCGCCTGGCCCGGGGCAGCACCCAGCCCATCCCCCGCGCCGAGCGGATCCGGTTCTTCCTGCACTGGGCCGAGCCGCCCGGCGTGCGGGTGGACCTCGACCTGTCGGTGGCGGTGTTCGACGAGGACTGGCGCTTCGCGGGCCTGTGCGACTACACGCGGCTGCGGCTGGGCAAGGGGCTGGTGCACTCGGGTGACCTGACCTCCGCGCCCGAGCCGCTCGGGGCGTCGGAATTCATCGACGTGGACGTACGCGCCCTGCCCGCCCGCTACCTCGTACCGGTGGTGTTCAGCTTCAACGACGTGCCGTTCGAGCAGTTGCCCCGGGGCTTCGCCGGGTTCATGGAGCAGCCGGAGGGGCTGTTCGACCCGCTGGCGGTGCGGCAGAGGTTCGATCTGGCGGGGGCGGCGAAGATCGTCGTGCCGCTGGTGGCCGACCTGTGGACGCGTACGATGCGTTGGACCGACCTCAACCTGTCCGCCGCCGGCTACGGCCACAACGTGGCGCGCAGCGCGGGCGAGGTGGCCGCGGTGGGCGCCGCGATGGAGAGCGCGTTCGCCGGACGGGTGACGCTGTGGGAGGTGGCCTGCCTGCACGCGGCCGCCCGCGCCGACGACGTCGTGGTACGCCGCCGCGACGGCTCACTCCACCGGTACGAGCGCCGCCCCGGCGAGGACGCCGAGGAGTTCGCCGCGCGGCTCGTCGCACGGGCCGCGGCGCCGCCGTTCGAGGGCCCGCCCGACGGCACGGACCTCGCGGTGCTGGTCTCCGGTGACCTTGCGCTGCCGGAGGCGCAGGTGCACGCGCTGCATTCGTACGGGCTCGAAGCGGCCCGCCGGCTGGACGCCGCCGACCTGCTGAGCGTGCTGGCTCCGGCGCCGGCGGCCGCCACGGCGCGGCACTAGCGAGCCGGCCGGTCCCCGGCGTCGGGGCAGTCCAGCCCTTGGAAGAGCAGCAGGAGCAGGCGATCTCCGTGGAGGTCGCCGCCCGCCATTTGCTCGCGCGCCCATGAGGAGCCCGCGACCAGGGCGAGGAACTCGAGCGGCGCGATGTCGCCGCGCACCTCGCCCGCTTCCTGCGCGCGGGTGAGCAGGGCCGTCCCGGCGTCGCGCATCATCTCGCAGGAGGCGTGCAGGGCGGAGCCGGGGTCGTTCAGCGTGGCCGTCACGGCCGCGGTCAGCCCCCGGTAGACGGTGGTGGTCTGCACGAAGTCCAGCGTCCAGGTGATCAGCGCCTCGCGGGGGGACGGGTGGCCGGCGAGCTTCTGGGCGTCGGCGGCCAGGGCGTCGAACCGCTCGCGCAGCAGCTCCGCCAGCAGCGCCTCCCGCGTGGGGAAGTGCCGGTAGAGGGTGCCGACCCCGACCCCGGCCCGCGCGGCGATGTCCTCCAGCGAGGCGTCGGTGCCGTGGTCCAGGAAGGCGGTGCGCGCCTCGGCCAGCAGCCGGTCACGGTTGCGCCGCGCGTCGGCCCGCATGGCGCGTCTGGTGGTGGTGTCGCCCACGTCCGCCTCCTGGAGGGGTTCACAAACCGGAGTCTGCTTCCGTATCTTAGATCGCAGATAAGCGGAGGCAGGCTCCGCTAAACGAGGAGTGACGATGACCCCGACCAAGGACCGCCTCGGCCGATTCGGCGTGTGGATCATGCCGATGACGCTGGTACGCACGCCGGTGGACACGCAACGCGAGCAGTTCGCGCGGATCGAGCGGCTCGGGTACGGCTCGGTGTGGACGGGCGAACCGCCGGCGGATTCGCCCGCCGCCGGGCGCGAGATCTTCACCCAGCTGGCCGTCATGCTCGCCGCCACCGAACGGCTGGTCGCGGGCGCCGGCGTCGCCAACATCAGGAGGCGCGACCCGCAGGCGACGCACAGCGGCGCGGCCACTCTCGCCGAGGCGTACCCGGACCGCGTGATCCTCGGTCTCGGCGGCCACGGCGGCGAGCGCCCGCTGGCCGAGCTCCGCGCCTACCTTGACGCCATGGACGAAGCCGCCACCCGCCACCAGCCGGACGTCCGCTACCCCCGCGTGCTCGCGGCCCTCGGCCCCAGGGCGCACCGGCTGGCCGGCGAGCGGGCCGGCGGAGTCCACCCCTTCCTGCAACCCGTCGAGCACACCCGGGCCGCGCGCGACGCTCTCGGCCCCGGCCCCCTGCTCATCCCGCACCAGGCCGTCGTCCGCGACGCCGACGCGGGCCGCGCCCGGCGGCGGATCCGCGACCTCGTCACGATGGGTGCGCGCGAGAACCACTACACCGCCCACTACCGCAGGCTCGGGTACGGCGACGCCGACCTCGACGGTGAGCGCAGCGACCGCCTCATCGACGCCATCGTGGCCTGGGGCGACGACGCCGCGATCGCCGCGCGGGCGCGGGAGCAGCTGGCGGCCGGCGCCGACCACGTCGTGCTCCATTCGCTGACGGCCGACCTGACCGGCGCCGTCGACGACCTGGCCCGCCTCGCCCCGCTCCTCCTCCGCGACTGACAGTGCCCGCCCGTGCCCGCCCGTGCCCGGGCGGGCACTCAGACCGGGCGGGCGGCGCGCCGGTCGGCTCGCTGGGCGAGCTCGTCGTCGTCCACCAGGGTGAGCATCGGCTCGCCGGGGTCGCACAACATCGTCACGGTGAACCGGAGCGGGATGTCGTCGCGGTTGTTGCCGTCCTGGTAGTGGATGACGTCTCCGCCGGGCTCCCAGAACGCCTCGCCGGCGCGTACGACCCGCTCGGGCTCGCCTTCGAGCTCCAGCAGCATCTCGCCTTCCAGCACGAAACCGAAGGCGGGCCCGGAGTGGCGGTGCGGCGGCGTACCGGGATCTCCTGGCGGGAACTCGACGACCAGCGTCATCTCATGTGCTCCCTCCGGGATGAACGGCGGCTCCGCCTCCTGCACGATGGTGACCGCCGTCTGCCAGGCGTTCGATCGGTGCTCCCGCATGTGGGCCTCCTTGGTGGGTCGCGCGCCGATACGGCCGGGCGATCGCGGTGGGCGACCGCGTCAGCTATGACAGCGCGGCGCGCGCTCCTGTGACCGCCGGCCGGCGGTCCGCGGAAGATTTTGCGTTCCGCTGACCGGCCGGGCCTGAAGGCGCACAGGTGGCGCGATTTCTTCCCTAATGGGGCATACGGGTGCAGCTCACAACAGGCCGCCCCTTACAGTGAGGGAGCGCATGCAGTGAGCCTAGGGAGTACGTGTGCACGAGAAGCTGTCGTCGATCTACGACAACGTCCTACGCCGCAACCCTGGTGAGACGGAGTTCCACCAGGCTGTGCGCGAGGTGCTCGAAAGCATCGGCCCGGTTCTCGGGAAGAACCCCGAATACGCCGAGTCGAAGATCATAGAGCGGATCTGCGAACCCGAGCGGCAGATCATCTTCCGCGTGCCGTGGGCCGACGACCGCGGCGAGGTGCAGATCAACCGCGGCTTCCGGGTGGAGTTCAACAGCGCGCTCGGGCCGTACAAGGGCGGACTGCGTTTCCACCCGTCGGTCTACCTGGGGATCGTCAAGTTCCTGGGATTCGAGCAGATCTTCAAGAACAGCCTGACGGGCCTGCCGATCGGCGGTGGCAAGGGCGGCTCCGACTTCGACCCGAAGGGGCGTTCCGACCGCGAGGTCATGCGCTTCTGCCAGAGCTTCATGACGGAGCTCTACCGGCACATCGGCGAGTACACCGACGTGCCCGCCGGTGACATCGGCGTCGGCGGCCGGGAGGTCGGCTACCTGTTCGGCCAGTACAAGCGCATCACCAACCGGTACGAGTCGGGCGTCATCACCGGCAAGGGCCTGGCGTTCGGCGGCGCGCAGGTCCGTACGGAGGCCACCGGCTACGGGTGCGCCTTCTTCGTGGACGAGATGCTGAAGGCGCGCGGCACGTCGTTCGACGGCAGGCGCGTCGCGGTGTCGGGCTCCGGCAACGTGGCCGTCTACACCATAGAGAAGATCGAGCAGCTCGGCGGCCGGGTCGTCGCGTGCTCCGACTCCTCCGGCTACGTGCTCGACGAGAAGGGCATCGACCTGGAACTGCTCAAGCAGATCAAGCAGGTCGAGCGCGGCCGCCTGAACGTCTACGCCGAGCGCCGCGGCGGCAACGCCACCTTCGTGGCGGGCCGCAGCGTGTGGGAGGTGCCGTGCGAGGTGGCGATGCCGTCCGCCACGCAGAACGAGATCACCGGCCGCGACGCCGCGGTCATGGTCGGCAACGGCTGCATCGCGGTCGGCGAGGGCGCGAACATGCCCACCACGCCGGAGGGCATCAAGGTGTTCCTGGAGGCGGGCGTGGCCTTCGGCCCCGGCAAGGCGGCCAACGCGGGAGGCGTCGCGACCAGCGCGCTGGAGATGCAGCAGAACGCCAGCCGCGACTCGTGGACGTTCGAGTTCTCCGAGCGCCGGCTTGAGGAGATCATGCGCGACATCCACGACCGCTGCCTGCAGACCGCCGACGAGTACGGCATGCCGGGCGACTACGTGGCCGGCTCCAACATCGACGGTTTCCGCCGGGTCGCCGACGCGATGCTGGCCCTCGGCCTGATCTGAGCGGGCCCCGGCGCGAGGCCACGAGCCCCGGGGTTCAGGCGAAGAGCCGGTGCGGGTGCATGCCGTCCACCAGCCCCAGCTCGGGCGGGTGGATGCTGTAGCCCAGCATGCGGCGGGTCCTCGCGCTCAGCTGCCTGGCGACGTCCCTGCCCGGCGAGAGGAGGAAGGCCTCCCTCGTACGCAGCCAGGGCTCGCAGTAGTGGGCCGTGACGGTCAGGGACGGCAGGGACGGCTGCGGGGGCCGCGCGTGCCACAGCGTGCCGAGGAGCAGGGTGCAGGAGCCCGGCGGGGGCGCCAGCAGCACGCCCGGCGTGGCGGGATGGCGGCCCGCCCAGCGGTGGCTGCCCGGCCACACCGTGAGCGTGGTGCCCGGGTCGAGGGTCCAGAGCGCGGCGACGGACAGCGCGGGGCGCGGGCGGGGCACCGGGTAGTGCCGGTCGTCGTAGGCCGGCGGCCGGGCGGGCGCTCCCGGGCCCACCTCGACGACCTCCAGCTGCGAGAGCAGGAAGTTGGGCAGCAGCAGCCGGTCGACGAGCGCGAGCACGCCGGGGTGGTCGATGAGGGGGTCGGTGGCGCGGGTGTTGTGCAGCACGCCGTACACGCGGTGGGTGTGCCGCGACCGGAACGGGTCGCGGCCGGCGGGCCTGAGCAGCGGGGTGAGCTCCTCGCGGATGCGGCGGCAGCCGGCCGGCGTCAGCAGGTCGCGCAGGACCAGGTGGCCGTCGCGGTGCAGCGCGGACATCGCCCCCGTCCCGGTCATGACGCCTCCGCGCGTGCGGCGCCGAGCGCGGCGGTGGTGAACTCCCAGATCTCCTGGAGCACGGCGGCCCGGCCGGGGCGCGGGTCCTGGTCGAGCACGACCGCGAGGATCGAGCGCATCCCGCCGACGACGGCGGCCGACATGAGGCCGGGGTCGCGGCCCGGGGTGACGCACCCTTCGGCCTGACCGGCGGCGACGTGCTCGGCGCCGAGGGCGATGACCTGCCGGGCACAGCGGGCCTCCATGGCGGCGACCTGGGCGTCGCCGACCATGCGGCCGAGCACGACGGGCGCGAGCGGCTCGTCGTACACCCAGTCGACCCACACGGTGAGCTGGGCCCGCCAGCGGTCAAGCCAGGTGGTGCCGTCGAAGTGGCCGAGCACGGTCTCGGTCACGAGGCGCTCGTAGAAGTCGGCGAGCAGGGCACTCATCAGCCCGCTGCGGGTGCCGAAGTAGCGGTAGGGCAGGCCGGCGCTGAGCCCGGCGCGGCGGGCGACGGCCGCGACCTCGACGTCACCGGTCTCGATGAGCTCGGCCGCGGCGGCCTCGAGGATGCGGCGGCGGGTGGTGGCGGCGCGTTCTGTCAGAGGCTCCACACTCCCAAGTTAGTTGAGTTCAACTCAACTAGCCAGCCTCCACGGGCGGGTCGGCGGGTGTCTCCCCCGTTACTCTGAACCGGTGACCGACGACCAGCACGGCCTGGCGATGAGCGGGGCGAGCACCGCCGCGGCGCGGCACTACGACCGGGCCGTCGACGAGCTGCTGCACTTCCGGGTGGAGGTCGCCGCTGAGACGAAGGCGGCGCTGGCCGACTCCCCCGGCTTCCCGATGGGCAACGTCCTGTCGGCCTACCTGGGGCTGCTCACCACCGAGGCCGACGACGCGCGCAAGGCGCGGGCACGGTTCGGGGAGTTCCGCCGCGCGAGCGGCGGGGCGTCGCTGCTCCCCCGCGAGCGCGCGCACGTGGCCGCCGTGCAGGCGCTGCTCGACGGCGACTTTCTGCGGTGCGGCACACTGCTGGGCTGGATCACCGTGGAGCACCCGCGCGACGCCCTGGCACTGATCGCGGGCCACCAGATCGACTTCCTCACCGGTGACGCGCGCTCGCTGCGCGACCGCGTCGGCGGCGCACTGAACGCCTGGCACGACGACGACCCGCACCTCGGGCACGTCCTCGGCATGTACGCCTTCGGCCTCGAAGAGGCGGGCCACTACGACCGGTCGGAGGAAGTGGGGCTGCGCGCGGTCGAGCTGAACCCGCGCGACGTGTGGGGCGTCCACGCGGTGGCGCACACGTACGAGATGCAGGGCCGTTTCGGCCGTGGCCTGCGCTACCTCGACGCGCGCCTGCCCGACTGGTCCACCGGCACGTTCTTCAACGTCCACACCTGGTGGCACTACTGCCTGTACGCGCTGGAGTCCGGCGACGTGGCACGGGTGCTGGAGATCTACGACGCGGTGCTGGCGGGCGGGCAGTCGTGCATGGAGCTGCTCGACGCCGCCGCCCTGCTCTGGCGCCTGCACCTGGAGGGCTCGGAGCAGCACGAACGCTGGCGCGCGCTGGCCGACGCCTGGCCGCCGCGGGTGGCGGAGCCGTTCTACGCGTTCAACGACATGCACGCGGTCATGGCGTACGTCGGCGCCGGCCGCATCGCCGACGCCGAGCGGCTGATCGCGAGCCGGGCGGCGTACGCGCGGGAGCCGCGTCCCGGCGTGACCAACCACTCCATGACACTGCAGGTCGGGCTGCCGGTGTGCCGGGCCATCGTGGCGTTCGGGCGGGGCGACCACGCCTCGGTGGTGGAGCTGCTCCATCCCATCAGGCATCGGGTCAACGAGTTCGGGGGCAGCCACGCGCAGCGGGACGCCGTGCACAGGACGCTGCTGGAGGCGGCCCTGCGGGCGGGGCTCCGTGACGTCGCGCGGGCGCTGGTGAGCGAGCGGATCAACGTGCGGCCGTGCAGCCCGTACAACTGGCTCAAGCAGGCGGCGCTGGCCGATCACCTCGGCGACCGCGCCGCCGCCGCGGCCGCCCGGCTCCGCGCGGACGAGCTGGCGAGGACCGGTGGCCGCGCGTGATCGCGCGGCGTCGATCGTGCTGGTTCTTCGGCCAGGGCGGGCGGTTCGCTGACGGCGTGGGCCGGTCGAGTACGGTCTGTCGGAGCCGGGCGCTAGTGTTCGGGTCATGGATCGGCAACTCACCCTGATGGTCGTGCACGCCCACCCCGACGACGAGTGCCTGAGCACCGGCGGCGTGCTTGCCCGCTACGCCGCCGAAGGCGTCCGCACCGTCCTGGTCACCTGCACCAACGGCGAGCAGGGCGACGCCGAGGGCGGCGCCAAGCCGGGCGAGGCCGGCCACGACGACGCGGCGGTCGCCGAGCGGCGCCTCGCCGAGCTGCGCGAGTCGGTCACCCATCTGGGCGTCGACCACCTGGAGCTGCTCGGCTACCGCGACTCCGGCATGGACGGATGGGAGGGCAACGCCCACGCCGGCGCGTTCGCCAACGTGCCGGTCGAGGTGGCGGCCGCCAAGCTGGGCGCGCTGATGGTGCGCTACCGGCCGCAGGTCGTGGTCACCTACGACGAGACCGGCGGCGGCGGTTACGGCCATCCCGACCACGTCCAGGCGCACCGCATCACGGTCGCGGCCGTCGAGGCGACCGGCATCCCCGAGAAGTTCTACTACACGGCCATGCCCCGCGCCGAGATGAAGAAGATGTTCGAGCTGCTGCGCGAGCACGGTGTCGAGCTCGGCTTCGAGCCGTCCGGCGACTTCGGCACGCCGGACGAGCGGGTCACCACCCTCGTCGACGTCGGCCCCTACACCGAGCGCAAGCTCAAGGCGCTCAAGGCGCACGAGAGCCAGGGGGAGAACATCTTCGTCCTGGACATGCCCGAGCACCTCCAGCAGCAGGCCTTCTCCTTGGAGGCCTTCGAGCGCAAGCTGTGCAAGGTCGACGCCCCCGCCCGCGAGGACGACCTTTTCGCCGGCCTGCGCGGCACGTGACCGCGCGCCCCCGCTCCAGGCTCAGCGCGGGGGCGGGGTGGTGAGGCGGTGCGACCGGGGCGGGTTGGCGCCTGCCACCGAGCACGTCAGGGCCGCCACCCGGGCGGCGAACCCGGCCGCCGCCACCGCCGTCGCGAGGTCCAGATCGCCGAGACGCCCGCCCAGGTGGCCCTGGGTGTCCAGGGCGTGCAGCAAGCCGGCGGTGAAGGCGTCACCGGCGCCGACCGTGTCCACCACGTCCACCTCCGGCGCCGGCACGTGGGCCCGCTCGCCGTCCACCGACACCAGCGCGCCCGCCGCGCCCCTGGTGACGACGATCAGCCGGGCGCCGGCGGCGTGCCAGTCGTCGCAGGCGCGCTCCATCGACGTGCCGGGCAGCAGGAAGTCCAGGTCGTCGTCGCTGAGTTTGAGGATGTCGGTCCACTCGCACCAGCGGGTGACCTGATAGTCGTCCCTGGTGGCGAAGCTGGGACGCACGTTCGGGTCGATCGAGATCGTGGCATGCCCGGCGGCGGAGCGCGCGAACTCCTCCACCGCCTCACGTCCCGGCTTCCCGACCAGCGCCATCGAACCCGTGTGCAGGCACCTGAAGGGGCCCACGCGCGCGGCGTCCAGCTCGTACGGCCGCCACTGCCAGTCCGCCGCGCCCTCGGTGTAGAAGGTGAAGGTGGCCCGCCCGCGCGGGTCGAGAGCGGCGACGGAGAGCGTGCTCGGTTCCTCGGCCTCGACGCACCCCGACAGGTCCACGCCGGAGGCGGTGAAGCGGTCGCGGAACATCTCGCCGAACACGTCGCGTGACAGGCGGCCCAGGAACCGGGTGGGAGTGCCCAGCCTGGCCAGCGCCACCGCCGTGTTCGCCGGCCCGCCCCCCGGCAACACCCGCAGCGCCAGCCCGTCCAGCCTGTCCATGTCGTCCATGTCGTCCGTGCCGCCCGTGCTGCCCTCGCCGTGCGTGCCTTCCACGGCGTCGGCTGTGCCGTCTGGTCGGGGCGCCTGACCCGCCGTACCGTCGTCTGCAGGGGGCGTGGCGACGGAGGGGCGGGTGGTGAAGCTGTCGGCGACGCACTCGCCCAGGACGGCGATCATCGGGCCTGCCTTTCTGGCACGTTGCCGATTCGTTACGGCAGCAGGGCATTGACGTATTTCGGATGGGAGTCCATCATCGCAGCACGGCAGATGTCAACGTTGACATATGTCAACGATGACATCGTATCCCCCCTGATAGGACAGCGCCATGAATGCAAAGCTCTCGGCCGGCTGCCTGGTCACCGTGCTTCTCGTCACCGGCTGCGGCGGCAGCGGCGGGGCAGGCGACTCCGCCACCCCCAAGGTAGGACTGATCACCAAGACCGAGACCAACCCGTTCTTCGTCAAGATGAAAGAGGGCGCGCAGCAGGCGGCAAAGGCCGGCGGCATGGAGCTGATGAGCGCGGCGGGCAAGTTCGACGGCGACAACGCCGCCCAGATCACCGCCATCGAGAACATGGTCGCCGCCGGGGTGAAGGGCATCCTCATCACCCCGAGCGACACCAAGGCCATCGTCCCGGCGATCAAGAAGGCGCGTGACGCGGGTGTGCTCGTCATCGCGCTCGACACTCCCACGGAGCCGCAGGAGGCCACCGACGCGCTGTTCGCCACCGACAACCTCAAGGCGGGCGAGCTGATCGGCCGGTACGCCAAGGCCGCCATGGCCGGCAAGCCCGCCAAGATCGCCACCCTGGACCTGGCCCCCGGCATCACGGTCGGCAAGCTGCGGCACGACGGGTTCCTGAAGGGGTTCGGCATCCAGGAGGGCGACCCGTCCGTGGTCTGCTCCCAGGACACCAGGGGCGACCAGGCCAAGGGCCAGACCGCGATGGAGAACTGCCTGCAGAAGGCCCCTGACATCAACCTCGTCTACACCATCAATGAGCCCGCCGCGCTGGGCGCGTACACCGCCTTGAAGGCCAAGGGCCGCGAGAAGGAGGTGCTGATCGTCTCCGTGGACGGCGGCTGCACCGGCGTCAAGGCCGTGCAGTCGGGGCAGATCGCCGCGACCAGCCAGCAGTACCCGCTCAAGATGGCCGAGGACGGCGTCAAAGCGGTGGCCGCGTACGCCAAGGGCGGCCAGAAACCCACCGGCTACACCGACACCGGTGTCACGCTGATCACCGACCAGGCGGCCGACGGCGTCGAAGCCGAGGACACCGCCTTCGGCCTGGCGAACTGCTGGGGCTGAACGTGGCCGTGATGGAAGCGTCGCTGCCGCGCCGCCTGATCAGCACCCCCGTCGCGGGCCCGCTGGCCGCGCTCCTGCTGGCCTGCCTGTACTTCGGCCTCAACACCGAGCAGTTCTTCACCGGCGCGAACTTCTCGCTGATCATTCAGCAGGTCATGGTGGTCGGCACGCTGGCCATCGGCCAGACCCTGATCATCCTCACCGCGGGCATCGACCTGGCCAACGGCGCCATCATGGCGTTCGGCGGCATCGTGATGACGAAGCTGGCGGTGGACAGCGGTCTGCCCGCGCTGCTCGCGGTCGCCACCGGGCTCGCGGTCTGCGCCGGGTTCGGGCTGGTCAACGGGCTGCTGGTGACGCGGATCTCGCTGCCGCCGTTCATCGTGACGCTCGGCATGCTGAACGTGGCGTTCGCGCTCACCCACATCTACTCCGGCGAGCAGACCATCACGGACCTGCCGCCGCTGCTGACGTTCCTCGGGCAGACGTTCCAGGTCGGCCAGACGAACGTCACCTACGGCTCGCTGCTGACGATCCTGCTGTTCCTGCTGTTCGCGTACCTGCTGGGCTCGACCGCGTGGGGCCGGCACGTGTACGCGCTGGGCAACAACCCCGAGGTGGCCCGGCTGACCGGCATCAGGACGCGGCGGCTGACCGTGGGCGTCTACACGCTGGCCGGCTTCGTGTACGGCATCGCGGCCCTGCTGCTCGTCTCGCGTACCGGCGTGGGCGACCCGCAGGCCGGCCAGACCGACAACCTCGACAGCATCACGGCGGTCGTGCTCGGCGGCACCAGCCTGTTCGGCGGCCGGGGCATGGTGCTGGGCACCCTGGTCGGTGCGCTCATCGTGGGGGTGTTCAGGAACGGCCTGCAGCTGATGGGCGTACCGTCGATCTACCAGACCCTCATCACGGGCATCCTGGTGATCCTCGCCGTCGCCGTCGACCAGCTCTCCCGCAGGAGGACCCGATGACCGAACCCGTGCTCCAGGCGCGCGGCCTGGTCAAGAAGTACGGCCACGTGACCGCGCTCGACGGCGCCGACTTCGACCTGATGCCCGGCGAGGTGCTCGCGGTCATCGGCGACAACGGCGCCGGCAAGACAAGCCTGATCAAGGCGCTGACCGGCGCGCTGCAGCCGGACTCCGGCGAGATCCTGCTCGATGGGAAGCCGGTGCGGTTCCGCGACCCGCTCGACGCCCGCAGGCACGGCATCGAGACCGTCTACCAGGACCTCGCGGTCGCCGCCTCGCTCGACATCGCGACGAACATGTTCCTGGGCCGGGAACTCCGGAAACCGGGCATCCTCGGGCGGGTCTTCCGCATGCTGGACAAGAAGCGCATGCGTGAGGAGTCGGCCAAGCACATGGCCGAGCTCAAGATCGGGCTGCGCTCGCTCACTCAGCCGGTCGAGTCGCTGTCGGGCGGTCAGCGCCAGGGCGTCGCCGTGGCCAGGGCGGTCGCGTGGGCCACGAACGTCGTGGTGATGGACGAGCCCACGGCGGCGCTCGGCGTCAAGGAGTCCGGCCAGGTGCTCGACCTGATCAGGCAGGTACGCGACCGCGGCACGCCGGTGGTGCTGATCAGCCACAACATGCCGCACGTCTTCGAGATCGCCGACCGCGTGCACATCCAGCGCCTGGGCCGCAGGGTCGCCGAGATCGTCCCGGGTGAGCACAGCATGGCCGAGGTGGTCGCCATCATGACCGGCGCCATCCAGGTGTCGGACGGCAAGTCCGTGGTGAAGGACAGGGACGCGGCGGAGGCGATCGGGCTGTCGTGACACGATCCGGTACGAGCGCCCCGCCGGGCCCGGCCGCCGGGGTGCGGTCCCGTACGGGGGCTCCGCCGCCTGCGGGGACGGGCCACTAGCATGGGCGGGATGCGGCGTCCGACGATGACAGATGTGGCGCGCGAGGTCGGCGTCACCGCCAAGACGGTCTCGCGGGTGCTCAACGACGACGGCCCGGTCGCCGTCGAGACCCGCGAGCGCGTCCTGGCGGCCGTCAAGAAGCTCGGCTACCAGCCCAACCTGATGGCCCGCAACATGCGGGTCGGCGCGCGCGACGCCGCGATCGGCCTGATCATCCCCGAGATGGGCAACCCGTTCTTCGGTACGGTCGCGGGCGGCGTCGAGAGCGCCATCAGGTCCCGCGGGCTGACGCTCATCGTCGGCTCGTCCAGCGAGACGGCCGCCCTGGAGCAGTCGCTGGTCACGACGTTCCTGGCCCGCAGGGTGAGCGCCCTCATGATCGTCCCGTCGGCCACCAGCGAGCACCGGGGATTGCGGGGCGAGCGGGTGGCCGGGCTGCCGATCGTCTTCCTCGACCGCCCGGCGGTGGGACTGACCGCCGACAGCGTCGTCAGCGCCAACCGGGAGGGCTCGCGGGCCGGCGTCGCCCACCTGATCGCGCACGGCCACCGCCGCATCGGTTTCGTGGGCGACCTGCCCGCCTCGCTCTACACCCGCCGCGAACGTTTCCAGGGCTACCGCGACGCCCTCGACCGGGCGGGGCTGCCGTTCGACCGCTCCCTCGTCGAGACCGGGCACGACCAGGACGCCGCGGCCCGGGCCACCCTGCGACTGCTGACACTGGGCGACCCGCCGACGGCGCTGTTCGCGGCCAACAACCTCGCGTCGATGGGAGCGGTGGTGGCACTGGCCCGGGCGCGGCGCACGGACGTCGCGCTGGTCGGGTTCGACGACCTGCCGCTGGCCGAGGTCCTCGACCCGCCGTTGACGGTGGTGGCGCAGAACCCGGCGCGGATGGGGGCCGCGGCGGCGGAACTGGTGCTGTCACGGCTGGACGGCGACCGGTCCAAGGCGCGCAGGCAGGTGGTGCCCACCCGGCTGATCGTCCGCGGCTCCGGCGAGCTCCCACCGCCCCCGTGACGTCCGCCCTTCCCAGCGAACGAGCACGTGACCGCGCCGGTGACCGCGCCGGTGACCGCGCCGGTGACCGCGCCGGTGACCGCGCCGGTGACCGCGCCGGTGACCGCGCCGGTGACCGCGCCGGTGACCGCGCCGGCCGGGCCGGTGACCGGCCGGCCGGGCCGCTTCGCGCCGCGCGGCCCGGCCGGTCGGTCGTCAGTGGCGGACCGTGAACCGTCCCGACAGGGGCCCGAGGTCGACGGTGTACGTGCCGGGCTCGCCACGCCGTACGTCGAACGAGACCCGCCCGCTCTTGTCCGGCCGCAGGGACAGGGTCCTGCTCTGGTCCTCCTGGCCGTTCACGCGCAGGACGGCCGCGTACTCGCCGGCCCGCTCCCCCACGTTCTTCACCTGGGCCCGCACCCGTACGCGCCCCGACCGGGAGTGCTCCGGGGTGATCTTCAGCTCGCCCGGTGCGAACAGCGGCTCGGGGCCAGGGGCCAGGTCGTGCACGAAGACGTCGGAGCGGTGGTTGGTGTCTCCTTCGACGAGGTTCCCCGCGGAGCTCTCGAAGGCCACGTACCTTCCGTCGGCGCTGATGGACGGCAGGTCGGCCCCGCCGTCGCCCTCGGCTCCCTTGGGAGCTCCTGAGATCTTCCTGCTGGTGCCGGCCGCGACGTCGCGGACGAACACGTCGTTCGACCTGTTGGTGTCTCCTTCGACGATGTCGTCGGCGAGACTGTAGAAGGCGACCAGGCCCCCGTCGGCGCTGAGCGACGGCGCGAACGACATGTTGGAGGCCTCGCCTCCGTCCTTGTTCGCCGACACCAGCGTCGACGTGCCGGTCGTGAGGTCCTGGACATAGATCTGGCCGAGCCCGACGCCGTTGGTGAAGGCCAGCGCGTTGCCGTCGGCGCTGAGCACCGGGGACCTGGTGTCGGTCTCCGGATGCGGGACCACGACCAGCTTGAGCGCGCCGGTTTCGCGGTCGAGGACGAAGACGTCCGTCTGGCCGTTGTCATCGCCGGGGACGAGGCCGTCCGCGTCGCTCTGGAAGGCCACGAAACGGCCGTCGGCGCTGATGGACGGCTCGCGGGACTGGTCGCCCGCCTGCGACCCGTCGTGGGCGACGGAGATCCGCTCGGTCGTGCCGGCCTGGCGGTCGCGCAGGAAGATGTCGGCGCGGCCGTTCGTGTCGCCGGGCACGAGGTTGGCGGCGTCGCTGACGAAGACGGCGAACCGGCCGTCCGACGAGAAGTCCGGCGCGCCGGAGATCCCGTCGCCCTGGGCGCCCTCGGACGACAGGGAGATCCGCTCGGTCGTGCCGGTCTGCCGGTCACGCACGAACGCGTCGGTCTGCCCGTTCGTGTCGCCGGGCACCAGGTTGGTCGACCCGCTGGTGAAGCCGACGAACCTTCCGTCGTGGCTGACCGTCGGCGACAGGGAGAACGAGTCGCCCAGGCCTCCGCCGGTCGGCACCGACACCCGCTCGGTCGTCCTGGTCCGCAGGTCGGTGGCGAAGATGTCCAGTTCGCCGTTGGTGTCCTCGTCACCGACGAGGTTGGAGGCGAAGCTGGCGTACACCACGACGTTCCCGTCCCCGCTCAGCTCCGGCCACCACGTCTCGTGGTTGGCCTGGCGGCCGTCGGTACCCAGCGACACCCGTTCGGTGCCGGGACGCCGTGGGAGGGTCAGGTCGGCGGTGTTCCTGCCCCTGCCGACGTTCGTCCGCACGGGCTCCGACCGCGAGATGCCGGGGGCGTTCGCGGAGACGCGGTAGCCGTCGCCGTAGGGGACGTCCTTGATGGTGTAGCGGCCGTGCTTGTCGGTGGTGGCCGACAGGTCGTCGGGCACGTCGAGCACCGTGACCGTGGCGCCGGGCACCGTCGACCCGGTCGGCCCGTAGGTCACCCGCCCGGACAGCGTGCCCCAGCTCGTACGCTCCAGTTTGATGCGCTCGTCGGAGAGATGGCCGGCCCGGACGCGTACGGTCTCCGTGCGGTCCTCGTAGCCGAACCGGGACAGCGTCAGACGGTGCCTTCCCTCGGGCAGCCGCAGCTCGAAACGCCCGTCCTCGCCGGTCTCGACGCTGCGCCCGTCCGTCCTGGCCACCTTCACGCCGGCCAGCGGCCTGCGGGTACGTGCGTCGGTGACGACACCGCGCACGCCGCTTTCGAGCGCGGCCTCCGCGACGGCGGCGTAGGCGTCGATCCGGCCGGCGCCGACGCGGGGGTTGGGGCGTGGGCCGTAGCGGTCGTCGGAGACGGCCGTGCCGGTCAGGATGTCCAGCGCGGCGTCCACGGTCAGGTCAGGACGGGCCTCCATCATGAGCGCGACCGTGCCCGACACGTGCGGTGTGGCCATCGAGGTGCCGTTGAGCGCCTGGTACCCGCCCCCGGGCATGGACGACAGCACCTCGACGCCGGGCGCCGACACGTCGGGCACGACGTACGAGTCCGGCCACTCGGGCGGGGCGTCGAACCAGTCGGTCCGGTTGACCACCCCGCCGCAGGAGAAGCCGGGCACGTTGTCGTCGGCGTCGGTCGCGCCCACGGCCACGGACTCGTACACGTTGCCCGGGCTGCCCGACGCGCCGGGACGGCAGTTGTTGCCGATGGCGAACGACGGGAACGCGCCCGCGTAGTAGATGTTCCTGGCCGGCTGGATCATCTCGTCGGCGTAGCCCTCGCCGCCCAGCGACATGCTGACGATGTCGGCCGGCTCGCCCACCTTGGTCCCGTCGGCCGCGAACGGCGCGATCGCCCACTGCATGCCGGCGATCACCTGGGCGAAGGTGCCCTGCCCGCCGGGGATGACCAGGGCGCCCATCAGGCTGACGCCGGGCGCCACGCCGATGCGGGTGCCGGAGGCGTCGCCGCCCGCGATCGTGCCCGCCACATGCGTCCCGTGAGAACTGCTGTCGTGCGGCTCCGAGGCCACCGGCATGCCGTCACGGCCGAACTCGATCCAGCCGCCCGGATGCCTCGGGTCCGAGGGGTCGGCGGTGGCGAGCTTGCCCTGCAGGTCGGGGTGCGTGATGTCGATGCCGGTGTCGAGCACGGCCACGCGCACGCCCTTGCCGGTGAGCCCGCGCTCGCTGCTCACCCGGTCGGCGCCGATCTTGGCGATGCCCCACGTGGAGGTTCCCGCGGCCTTGGTGGTGGCGCCCTTCCCGGGGTCGGGCGCGGTCAAGGTGAAGTTGGGGATGATGCGCTCGACCGTCTCGAGCTCCGCCAGGGCGTTCAGCGTGCCCTGCGTGGCCTGTACCAGGACCATGTTCTTCAGCCAGAAGGTGTTGACCACCTGGTCGCCGCGTGAGGTGACGAGCCGGACCACGGGGTTCTGGCTGGCCTCGGCGCTGCGCCGCAGCGTGTCCCGCGCCTCGGCGCGGGACTCCGGCGCGCCGGGCGGCGTGTGGGGGGCGCGCAGCACGACGGCCGCTTCGACGCGCGCGTCGGCGCTCTTGAGCTGCGCGGTCAGCTTCTGGTCGATCTTCGGTGGGGCCTCCGGCTCCGCGGTACGGGTCTCCGCCGCGGCCGGGCCCGCTGCCAGCGCGCCGAGCATGACGGCCGGTAACAGTGAGGCGAGCAGGCGACGCGTGGCGGATCGTCGGGAGGATGGCGGCATGGTGCTCCTTCGGTGCTGTGGCCACGTGGGCCGATGGTGCACCTGGAACGCTGACATCTCCCGATATTTCCTGACAAGATCGGTTTGTGACGAGTTTCCGTCACATGACGTGATCCCGACATTCAGGAGGAGCGGCGTGCTCGAGGCCATCGGACTCGGCCCTCAGGACGAGGAGGTGTACGACACCCTGGTCCGCCGGACGCAGGCGACGGCGACCGAGATCGCCGACGACTGCCACCTTCCCGCCACGGCCGCGCGGCGCATCCTGCAGTCGCTGGTGGAGCTGGGTCTGGCCACCCGCTCGGCCGGCCGGCCGGTCCGTTACGTGGCGGTCTCGCCCGACAGCAGCCTGGAGGCGATCCTGCGCGAACGCGAACGCGAGCTGGACGGGGTGCGCTCCCACATCAGATCGCTGATGGACGTCTACCGCGCCGGCACCCGTTTCGCCCACCCGGGCGAGCTGATCGAGGTGGTCTCGGGCCGCGACGAGGTCAACCACCGCTGGGTGCGGATGCAGCAGGACACGCGGGCTCAGGTGCGCGGGTTCGACCGGCCGCCGTACGCGGCTCCCCAGCAGCACGCCGAGTCGAACCCGATCGAGCTCAACCTGCTCCGCCGTGGTGTGAAATATCGCGTCATCTACGACACCAGCGTGCTGGATCTCCCCGGCTGGCTGGAGGACGTGACGGCCGGCATGCAGCACGGGGAACAGGCCAGGATCGCCGCCGACCTGCCGATGAAGCTGGCCATCTCCGACGACCGGCTGGCCATCATCCCGCTGCTGCGGGCCGGCGACGACACGGTCACGGCGTCGTACCTCATCCATCCGTCACCGTTGCTCGACGCCCTGGTGGCGCTGTTCGAGGCTCTGTGGGAGCGCAGCGTCCCCGTCCGCATGACGGCCCCTGGCGGAGAGCTGTCGGACGACGAGGAACGGTTGCTCACCCTGCTGGCTGCGGGTGCGACGGACCGCGCGGCGAGCCGGGCGCTGGGGTGGAGCGAGCGCACGGTGCAGCGGCACATCACGAAGCTGATGCGGCGGCTGGGGGCGCGGACCCGCTTCCAGGTGGCGATGGAGGCGACCCGGCGCGGTTGGATCTGATCGGCTGAAGAGCCGTCACGCCCGCCGACGCGGTACAGGTGACCGAGAACCACACGACCTTGCCGCCGTCGGCCGCCCGTACGCCCCACTCGTCGGCGATCGCGGCGACGATCTGCAGGCCCCGGCCCGACGGTGTGTCGGGTGCGGGGGCACGTGGACGCGGCAGGCCGTCGCCCGGGTCGAACACCTCGCCGTAGAGGCGGCCGTCGTGGTCCTCCAGGCGCAGCGCGTACGCCGACCCGCCGTGCACGACGGCGTTGGTGACGAGTTCGCTGACGATGACGAGGCAGTCGTCGAGTATGTCGTCGTGGCCCCACGCGGTCAGGTCGGCGCGGACCAGATCGCGCGCCTCGCCGACGCCGGCGGGCACCGAGGGCAGCAGGTGCTCCGCCGTCCGGATCGGCGTCGCGGGCGGGCACCCGTGGCGGAGGGGCATGCGCATCACATCTCTCGGTTTTTGGGAGCGCTCCCATACCAAGGTAAGCTCTTCCCTCGCTTCTGGGAATCCATGGCAGCACACATTGTTGCCTAACCGTGTCCGATCTCGGGCACGCTTCTCACCACGGAGAGTGACCGTACCGGCACACCAGGCGCCGGATCCGGAACGAACTGAGGAGAGCGTATGCCCAGGAAGGCCATCACCGCCCTGACCCTCGCCGCCTGCATGCTCCCGGGGGCGGCACTCGCCGCACCCGCGAGCGCCGACGCGAAGAACGACCTGAAGGACTGCTACGACGGCACCTGCACACTCACCATCACCGAACCGGTGACCTTCCCCATCGACCCCCGCTTCCGCCTGTCCGACGTACGGGTCTCCAAGGTGCACCTCGCCGGCATGTTCCACGCCGTCACGATCCAGTCGACGAGTTCCGGCGCGGCCACCACCCTCGGCGCGGGCACCCGGGGCAGCATCAACGGCCTGTCCGTACACGTGCCGCGCATCACCGACACCGACGCGACCGTCCGCTTCGAGGGCTGACGGCGGCGGCCAGGTCGGCGAGCAGGCACTCCGCGACCAGTTCCTCGGGCACGGCGAGCCCGTGCGAGCGCAGGGCCGGGGCCAGGCCGGGGTCCCAGGGGGCGTCGGTCACCCGGCCCGGCGGCGGGCCGGACGGCGGGCCGGACGGAGGGCCGGACGGAGGGCCGGACGGAGGGCCGGACGGAGGGCCGGACGGAGGGCCGGACGGAGGGCCGGACGGAGGGCCGGACGGAGGGCGGTCCGCGAGAGCGCGTAGATAGTCGCCGGCGGACATCCGCCACGGTTCCGCCCCGGTCTTGGCCATGGTGTAGGCGGCGATCCGCAGGCCCTCCCCGTCGAAGTCGCCGTGATACCGCAGCCTGACGTCCCGCGGAAACGCCCGGAGCAGGCGGATGACGGCGCTGTTCGGCCAGCCGGAGGTGCACACCATGGGCGGGCAGTCGCCGCCGAGGCGCTGCTCGGCCAGCGCGAGCACGGTCGGGTTCTCCACCACCCAGACGACCCGCTCGCGCACCCGCAGCTCCTGCGTGTCGTGCAGCTGTGCCAGGGTGATCACGCTGGGCCTGCCGTCCCAGACGCGCAGGGCTCTGGCCAGGGGCTCCTCACCGGCCGGCCGTAAGCCGGCGACCAGCACCGTCGTCGACAGCGCGTCGCAGGCCACCCCCGCCCGCTCCCACAGCGCCCGCCTGGCCTGCGCGCCCTCCGGCGCGGGCACGTCGTAGAGCACCGACAGCGCCTTCAGCACCAGCGACGACAGCCGCGTGCCGTCGTCCAGGGCGTGCGGGTCGCCAGTCACGTCGGCGGCCACCGCCGCCAGCGGCCGTCCCGCGGCGGGCAGCGCCGCCAGCACGGCCAGGGCCCGCTCCATCAGGTCGCGGCCGGCGCGCGCGGCCGGCAGGGCGAGCAGCGCGGGCTCGGCCACGACCACGGGGTGCGCGGCGAACCAGGCGTCCAGCGCCGCCCGCTCCTGTTCCCGCTCCTCGCGTCTGCGCCGGCGGTCGCCGAGCGGGCCGGCGATCTCCTCGGTGACGGCGCGCACGTCGAGCCCGCCGAGCACGGCCGCCAGCCGGGACACCTCGATGGTGATCGAAGGGCCGGGGTAGCGGTCGAGGCCGAGCAGGTCGGCGACGGCCGCCTGCTGCCCGTCGGCCAGGCCCGTCACCCTGACCCGGCTGACGGGGCGGCCGGACGAGAGCCGCTCGTGCAGCGCCAGCCACACCGGCCGAAGCTCGGGGACGCGCAACCGGTCGGGCACGGTCATTCGGCCGGCACCGTACGGTAGCCGTTCCAGACGAACCTGGCCGTGGTCACCGCGTCGTCGCCGTCCCCCGTGATGAGCTGGTGGATCGCGATGCCGTCCAGCTCCCGGTATTCGCACCACTCGTGGTCGGACGTGAGCACCAGGTCCAGCCCCAGGTCGACCAGCAGGTCGAACACCTGCCCGCGGTTGGTCCTGTCGACCCCGACGAACACCTCGTCGAGCAGGATGAAGCGCGGGCACCCCGGGTCGGTCTGGTAGTGCGCGGCCACCGCGGCGAACAACGGCAGGTGCAGCGCGATCGCCTTCTCCCCGCCGGACAGCGCCCCGTGCAGCTTCCTGGTGAGGTCTTGCCAGCCCTGACCGTCGCCCCGCTCCAGCCTGACCACGAACCGGTGCCAGGAGGTGTAGTCGAGCACCTTCATCAGCTGGTCCTCCCAGCTCGCCGACGAGTTGTCGGCCCGCGCCTCCTCCACGCGGTCCCTGAAGAAGACGTAAAGGGCCTCCTTGTCGGCCTCGCTCAGCCCGGCGGGGTCGCGCAGCAGCAGGTCGCGGGCGGCGCGGGTGCCGGCCGACTGGGCGGGATCGACCTGCCAGACCAGCCGCACGGCCACCCGCGAGGCGGTGCGGACCCGTTCGAGGCGCTGGTTCATGCCCTCGACCAGCGCGCTCGCCTGCCTGATGCGGTCGGCCAGGTGCCGGCGTGTGTCGCCGGCCAGCGTCCGGTCGAACAGGTCGCGCTCCGCCTCGGTGATGTCGGAACGCCGCTCGTCGCGCTCCTTGCGCAGCGCCGCGCTGAGGGCCGCGGCCCCCGCCCGCACGCCGCTGACGGTGGCGGTCAGCATCTGCACGTCGTCGTCGGGTGCCAGCTCCAGGTCGGCCCGGTCGGCGAGGATCTCCCTGGCGTGGTGGAAGGCGTCCTGCAGCCGTGCCTCGGCCTCCCTGACGTTCTTCAGCTCGTACGGCACGGACGACAGCTGCTCGGCGACGGCCCTGGCCGACTCCAGCACCGCCCTGACCCCGGTGCCCGCGGCCGGCTCGACCGTCACCCGCGCGTCCGCCGGCAGGTGCCCGGCCGCCAGCCGCCGAAACCGTTCGGACACCTCGTCCCGCGTGCGCCCGGCCTCGGCGTGCCGCTCCTCCGCCGTGCCCAGCTCTCCCCTGAGCCGGCCGAGCCTGGCGTTGAGCTGGGCCAGGCTCTCGTTGACCGACTTGATGAGCCGGCGGCAGGCGTGGTAGGCGGTCTGGGCGTCCTGGAGTTGCCCGAGGACCCGGTGGTGCTCGGCGCCGACCGTGGACTCGACCGCGGCCAGCTTCTCTGCCAGCACGACGGCGGCGGCCGCGGCCTCCTCGGCGCGTTCGACGGCGGCCACGGCCAGCGCCTCGTACTCGCGGGCCGTCTCGCGCGCGTGCCCGGCGCGTTCCCTGGCGGCGCGGGCGGCGGCGCGCCGGTCGTGCCAGACGGTGCCGGTCATCTCGGCGGTGCGCAGGGCGTCTTCCAGGTTGTCGAGCGCGGGCGGGCCCGTGGGCAGCGCGTGGCTCGCGGCCAGCTCGGTGAGCCGCCGCAGCGACCTGGCGACGTCCTGCTCGCGCTCGTGCAGGCGCTGCTCGCAGGCGTGGAGACGGTCCTCCAGCAGCGCCACCCGTCGTACCGCGCCGTCGAGCTCCTGCACCGCCTCGGCGTACGGTGTCCTGTCGGGCCGGCGCCGCAGCTCGGCGGCGAGCGTGTCGCGGTCGCCCTCGACCACGGCGAGCAGGTGGTCGCACTCGGCGATGGTGCCCGCCAGTTCCCCGAGCCGGTCGTCGAGTTCGGCGATACGGCGGCGCCGGGCGCGTTCGCGGGCGGTGGCGCCGATGTAGGAGGGTTCGGGCTTGACCCAGCGGCCCGCCGCGAGTCCGAGCCGCCAGGTGCCGTCGGCGCCGATGACGGCCGGATGGTCGACGCCGATCGCGCTGGGCGCGAACGCGATGCCCGACAACACCGTGTCGGCGGGCACCGGCGAGTCCGCCTCCGTGAACAGCACGTGGGCGAGGCTGTAGCCGGGCGCGGGCTTGGCCAGCGAGGCCACGGCGAAGGCGTCGTGCTCGCCCGCGTCGAACCCGCCGTCGGGCAGCAGCCACAGGTCGAGCAGCCCGGCCGCTTCGAGCGCGGCCTCCACGCCCGCCTGCGCGACCGGGTCGAGACCCGACCTGAACGCCACGGCCCGCCACAGCGGCGCGCCCGGACGGCCCTTCCGGCTCGCGGTGCGGGTGTGCGGGGCGGGCGGATCCAGGACGGTCTGGTCGTTGAGGCGTTCGCGTTCCTTGGTGAGGTCGGCCCGTTCGGCGACCAGCCGGTCGCGCAGCCCCGTCAGGTGCTGCTCCCGGGCGGCGTAGCGGACGGCCGCGGCGGTGCGGGCGGCGCCGACCAGCTCGTCCGCCTGCTCGAACCGTTCGGCCAGGTCGGCCAGCTCGCCGGGGTCGAGCTGGAGCTGGGTGCAGCCGCCCGCCCACTCGGCCAGAGCCGTGGCGAGGTCGCGGGCCCGCTCGTCGCGCAGGCGTTCGGCCTGGTCGTGGGCGGCCCTGGCGGCGCCGAGGTCGTCCCTGGCGTCGTCGCGGTCCTGCTCGGCGGTGGCGCGGCGGTTGACGGCCTCCTGGTGCCCGGCGATGCCCGCCCGGACCTCCCTGATCTGGGCGGCGCGGCTGGACACGGCGGCACGCAGCAGCTCCCGCGCCCTGCGTACGTCCTCCTCCCCGTCCTGCGCACCATCTGGCTCGCCGCCCTGCTCGCCGTCCGGCCCGCCCGGCGGGGAGCCCACCTCGCCCCCGGCACCGTGGCCGGCACCATGGGCGGCGTCCTGAGCAGCCCCGTGACCAGCGCCGTGACCAGCGCCGTGACCAGCGCCGTGACCAGCGCCGTGACCAGCGCCGTGACCAGCGCCGTGACCAGCGCTGTGGGCGGCGCGTTCGCTCTCCTCGTGGACGCCGAGCAGGCCGGCGCGTTCCGCCGCCCTGCGGGCCTCGCCCCTGGCGCGGTCGGCCAGCGCGGCGGCCGTACGGGCGCCGTCCTGGGCCCGGGCGGCCAGTTCCTCCTTGGCGGCGGCGGCGCGGGCCGCAGTCCCGGCCTGGTCGCGCTGCCGGGCCGCCGTCTCGTGCGCGGACTGCGCCTCCGTACGCAGCCGGTGCAGCTCGCCCCCGGCCTGGTAGGCCTCGCTCTCCTTGAGCCCCTCGATCTGCGCGGTCAGCGCCAGTTCCTGCGACTCCTCCTCGGCCAGCCGCACGGTGGCGGCCTCCAGCTCGCCCTCGGCCCCCTTGAGCGCCTCCCGCTTGTTCCGCACCTCGGCGGCCAGCGAGTCCAGCGTGTAGCCGGCGGACGTGACGGCCGCCGCGGCGGCCCGCAGGACGCGCTGGGCGTATCCGCGTTGACGGGCGGCCAGCCGGTCGGCTTCCTCCACGTCGCGGTCGAGCAGCCGCAGTTCCTCGCGCTGCCGGTCGAGCCGCTCGAACCCCTCCGCGATCTCGTGGATCTCGCCCTCGCCGAGCGGCGGCAGCGCGCTGGACAGCAGCTCCGACAGCAGCCCGGGATCGAGGCGTTCGGACAGCTTGGGGGTGCGCAACTGGCGCAGCGCGGTGAGCAGAGAGTCGTAGCGCTGCTCGTTGAGCCCCCGGTAGAGGGTCTGGCGCACGACCGTGCGGTAGGCGTCGGCGGACTCGTGCACCGTGCCCGACGTGCCGAGTTCCTCGGCGAGCTGGGCCTTGGTCAGCGGCTGGCCGCTCTCGCCGCTGAGCCGGATGCCGTCAGCGGTGTCGACACGGGCCTCGGTCGTGAAGTAGGCGGCGGTGACGTTCTTGGTGTGGACGGTGGCCTGGAGCCGGGCGCCGCAGGTGAACCAGCGGCCGCCGGAGTGCCGGAACTCGATCCACACGTAGCCGACCCGGGTGGCGCCGGCGGCGCCGTCGCCCATGAGGTTCCAGTGCATGGTGCGTTCGGTGCCGCCGAACGTCGACAGCCTGCTCGGCTTGAGGCTGGCGTCGAGCAGGTACGGGAGCAGCAGCTCCAGCACCTTGGACTTGCCGCTGCCGTTGGGCCCGCGCAGCAGCAGCCGGCCCCGGTGGAACTCGAACACCTCGTCGTAGTAGCGCCACACGTTGAGGATGCCCGCGCGTACGGGAACCCAGCGGTCCTCCACGACCTGCGCGGCGTGCGCGGGTGTGAGCTCGGTGACTGTCATGCATCCTCCTGGACGGCCGTGCCGCGATCGACCCGGTAGCGGGCCGCGGCGGGCAGGGCGGCGACCCGGTCACCCGTGCGGCGGGCCAGCCCGAACATCGTGAGCACGTCCAGCGCGTCGGCGGCCAGCCGCGCCCCGCCGCCGTCGGACTGGTACGCCTTCGCCCACTGCGGGAACCGGCGCAGCAGCCCGTTGGCCTCGGCGTCGAGCCGCCGGGCGGTGACGGGACCGGCGGAGACGAGCAGGTCGAGCAGCAGCAGGGCGGCCACCTTGGCGTGGCTGCCGTCGTCGGGGAACCTCGTGTCGGTGGCGGTGCCGTCGGGGTCGACGAGCAGGAACCCCTCGGCCCGCTCCTCCAGCACGAAGCCGGCCTCCTCGGCGGCGCGGCGCAGGATCTGGCGGCCGGTGAGCGAGGCGGCGTAGTCGGACTCGGCGCCGCTCAGGTCGGCGCGGTAGACGACGGGCTCGTCGAGCAGCCGCCGGATGAGCGAGTGGCGGGCCCACAGGTTGCGCTGGGTCTCGGTGGGCTCGTCGCCGCCGTAGCGGCTCTCGGTGGTGAGGGCCGCGGTGAGCTCGGCGAGCGTGCCGGGGTCCGGTTCCTCGGCGGCGCGGGCGGCGATCCGGGACGGCGGCACGGGCGCGGCGAGCAGCCTGATCACGCGGGTGGTGTCGACCCGGTAGAGCACCTTGGCGTCCTCGTCGTCGAGGTAGGAGTCGGTCGTGCCGTCCATGACGGTGATCGCGCCGTGGTGTTCGAGCAGCTTGAGCGCGTCGACGAGGGCGGCCCGTTCTGCGGCCTTGACCGGGTCGAACGCGGGCACGCCGGCCTCGACGGCGGCCGCCTGCACGACCCGCTGGGCGAGCATGCCGATCGTGGTGACGGGCGAGGTGAGCAGCTCGGCCGCGCACAGGCAGAACAGCGTGTAGCGGCGGCGGTCGAAGGGCGCCCTGGTGGCACGCCGCCGGCGGGCGGGCCGGGTGGCGCTCGGCCTGGTCCTGATCTTGACCAGCCGGGCGTAGCCCTGGCGTGGCTCGACGACCAGCCGCCAGCCGCAGAAGTAGTCGAACCACTGGATGAGCGGCTGGCGGCGTTTCCTGATCAGGTCGAAGGCGGCGGGGTCGCTCTGCAGGGACACGAGCGGCCGGCCGAGCAGGGTCCTGATCGCCCGGGCGATCTCCTCCTTCTCGGCCCTGACGAGCTGGTTGGCGAGGCTGCTCATGCGCCCGCCGCCCGGGATCCGGCCGCGGACCGGCCGGCGTGGGAGTCGCCGAGCGCGCGCACGTCGATGAGGTAGTCGGGGCCGCGGAACCACCCTTCGGACGTACGCAGCACCGCCACGGCCCCGTCGCCGGGCGCCCTGAGCACGATCTCGACACGCCCGTCGGAGGTGACGGCCCGCCGCACGCCGGTCGCGTCGGGGCGTTCGGCGAGGGCCCGGCCGAGCAGGTCGAGCAGCCGCCCGAACGCCTCGTGGTCGAGCTCCCCCAGCTGCGACAGCCGTACGGTCCCCGTGGTGGCCAGCGCGGCCCAGGCGGCCTCCAGCTCGGCGCGTTCCTTCTCGGCCCGCGCGCGGCGCCCGGCCCGCAGCTCGGCCACGTCGCGGACCTTGCCCGTGCGCCCCATCCGCTCGGTGCGACCGCGCGAGCGCAGCAGCGCCGACACCTCCACGGGCTCGGCCTCCGACCAGGGGACCCCAGGGGGGATCAGCTCGGCGTCGGGGTGCCCGAGGTGCGCGTGGCGGGCGGAGCCGAGCCCGAACGCCGCGTCCCACAGCCGGTGCGCGTCGTCCTCGGCGGGCGCGGTGGCGAACCAGCGGGCCAGCGTACGGAAGTCGGCGGCGGCGCTGGAGGAGCGGCGGCGGGAGTCGGTGATCCGGTCGAGCACCTGCAGCAGCGCCACGATCGCCCGCCTGGCCACGTCGTGCAGGTGCCGCACGCGCGGCACGACGGGTTCACCGGTGCCGTCACCCGAGCCGTCGTGCCGGGCGAACCACGACCGCAGCCCGTCCCATTTGGCCGCCCGCGCCGCCAGCCACGGGGTGGCGTGGTCGGTGCCGGGCACCCTCGGCAGGTCGGCGCCGTCGAGCGCCCGTGCGTGCAGCACGCTGACGCCGTGCTCCTCGACCTTCTCCAGGGCGGCGGCGATGGTGTCGCCGCGCTGCTCCAGGTTGGTCACGAACTCCTGAAGGTAGGCCACCGTGGCCGACTTGACCTCGTGGAACGTGGCGAGGTCGGCGCCTTCGAGGCGCAGCAGCCGCTGCAGCTCGCCGTTGAACCGTTTGGTGTTGTTGCGCAGGCCGTCGAGGTGGCCCTCCAGCTCCTGCAGGCAGGTGAAGACGCGCCGGTTGCGCCCGGGATCGGGGTCGCGCAACAGCGTCTCCAGCTCCCCCAGCCGGTCGGCGACGGCGTCGAGGACCGCGGTCTGCAGGGCGCCCGCCGAGGCCAGCATCGCCATCGCGTGCTGCACCCCGGCGAACGCCGCCTCGCCGCGCCTGGTCAGCGAGTACTGCAGGTTCTTGCGTTCGTACTCCTCGGCGGTGGCGAAGGTGCCGGCGTGGTTGAAGATCACGTCGAGCAGCCCCCAGCCGGCGAGCTGCTTGAGCGTGCCGGACAGGTCGTGGTCGGCGACCGGGGCGTACCATCCGATCGCCCGCAGCCGCTCGCGGACCTCCTCCGACGTCAGCGCCGTCTCCAGCCGCTCGTTGGCCTCGCCGAAGGCGCACAGCACGGCGGTGTGCAGGTCGGCCCGCTCGGTGGTGGTGAACCGGAACATCTCCGGCGGCACCCGTGGCAACTCCGCCATCGCCCCGCTCCCCTCGCCGCACGGACTCGCGCCGACAGCAACGGTAGCGGCAGGGCCCGGCGCTCCGGCGGCTGTTTGCCCGCACATCACGCGGGTACGGCGGGAGCATTGTTCAGGGGGTTGCGATGGCGGAGTTCGAGGCGACGCGCGGCATGCCGGCCGACAGCATGATCGTGTACGGCGTCGCGTCCGACGTGGAGATCATGGACAGGTGGCTGCCGCAGGGCCTGACGGTGACCGGCAGCGGCCCCGGCACCGTGGAGGCGGGCGGCGACCTGGTTCCCGGCACGGGCACGCACGAGGGCTTGCTCCGTGCCTCCGACGAGCAGCTGCGGGTGGAGTGGGGCGGGCGCGACAATCCCGGCTACGCCGGCTGGCTGCAGGTGTCCGACTCGGCGAGCGGCACGAGCGAGGTGACCGTGCACATCTCGCTGCTCGACGAGCCCGGCTCGGGGACCCACGCCGACGAGGTGCGCGAGCTGCTCGACCGGTCGCTCGGGCAACTGGCCGACGAGGTGCGCCGGCGCGTCGACGCCGCCGGCTGACGCGCTGACGAGGTCGGCTGAGCGCACGTCCACGGAGCTGACGGCTCCGGGGTGAGCGCGCGTCCGGGGGGCTGACCCCGCGTCCCACCCATCGGTGTGGGAGTGGTGAGGTTCGGGTCAACCCCGGTCGTGCCTGCGCGCCCGCGGCGGCACGACGGGAGAGATTGGGCGGACGTAACCGGAATCTCCCACCCGAGGAGCCCATGGAGCTGCTGCTGATCCTGCACGCGGTGGCGGCGGTCTGCGCTCCCTGGCTGGCCACCCGCATGGGGCGCGGATCCCTCGTCGTGCTGGCCGTGCCGCCGGCCGCCGCCTTCGCCTTCACGCTGTGGGTGGCGATCCGGGGGCTGCCGGCGGCCGAGTCCACCGTGTGGGCGCCGGTGATGCAGATGGAGCTGGCCTTCCGCGCCGACCAGCTGTCCGTGGTGATGATGGCGCTGGTGTCGGGCGTCGGCGTGCTGGTGCTGGTCTACAGCGCCGCGTACCTGCCGGCGGACGACGACGGGCTCGGCCGCTACGGCGGCGTCATGGTGGCCTTCGCCGGGTCGATGCTGGGGCTGGTGACGGCCGACAACCTGCTCCTTCTGTACGTGTTCTGGGAGCTCACCACCGTCTTCTCCTACCTGCTGATCGGGTACCACCCGGAGAGCCGGGTGAGCAGGCAGGCGGCGATGAAGGCGCTGATGGTCACCACGTTCGGCGGGTTGTGCATGCTGGCCGGGTTCGTGCTGGTCGGACAGGCGGCGGGCACGTACCAGGTGTCGGCCATCGTCGCCGATCCCCCGGCGGCCGGGGCGGCCGCGCTGGTGCTGGTGCTGGCGGGCGCGCTGGCCAAGTCGGCGATCTTCCCGTTCAGCACGTGGCTGCCCGCCGCGATGGCCGCGCCCACGCCCGTGTCGGCGTACCTGCACGCGGCGGCCATGGTGAAGGCGGGCGTGTACCTGGTGGCCAGGCTCGGGCCGGCGTTCGGCGACGTCACGCTGTGGCGGGCGGTGGCCGTGCCGCTCGGGCTGGTCACGATGGTGCTCGGCGGCTGGCGGGCGCTGCGCGAGACGGATCTGAAGCGGCTGCTGGCCTACGGCACGGTCAGCCAGCTCGGCTTCCTGGTGGCCCTGTTCGGCGCGGGCACGCGGGGGACGGCGCTGGCAGGGGCCGCCATGCTGGTGGCGCACGCGCTGTTCAAGGCGTCACTGTTCCTGGTGGTGGGCATCGTCGACCACGCGGCGGGCAGCCGCGAGACGGGCGAGCTCAGCGGGATGGGCCGGGCGATGCCGTGGGTGTGCGCGGCGGCGGCGCTCGCGGCGGCGTCGATGGCGGGCCTGCCGCCGCTCGTGGGGTTCGCCGCCAAGGAGGCGGCGCTGGAGTCGCTGCTCGACACGCCGTTCGCGCTGGCGGGCGTGGTGGCCGGGTCGGCCTTGACGGCGGCCTACTCCCTGCGCTTCCTGTGGGGGGCGTTCGCCGCCAAGCCGGGGGTGGCGGAGCGGCCGGTGAGCCGCGTGCCCGCGGCCATGTTCGTGCCCGCCGCGCTGCTGTCGGTGCTGGGCCTGGCGCTGGCGCCGGCGGCCTCGTCGTACGCGGAGGCGATGTCGCCCTACACGGAGGCCCTGCGCGATCCCGGGCACGAGACCCACCTCGTGGTGTGGAGCGGGTTCGGCCCGCCGCTGCTGCTGTCGGTGGCGGCGCTGGCGGCGGGCGTGCTGTTGTTCGCGGCCAGGGAGCCGGTGGCCAGGGCGGGGACGATGCTGCCGGTGCTGGACTCCAGCCAGGTCTTCTGGATCATCGTACGCCGCCTCGACCGCTTCGCCGTCCAGCTGACCGGGCTCGTGCAGCGCGGCTCGGTGCCCGACTACCTCATGCTCACCATGCTGGCCGCGGTCGGCGTCGGCGTGTTCTCCATCGTCTACGGGGGCGGGCCGCGCCTGGACGTGCCGATCGTCGCCTGGCAGCGGCCGGGGCAGCCCGTCATCGCCCTGCTGGTGCTGGCGGCGGCCGTGCTGGCGCTGCTCGTCCGCGCCTCCATCCATCTCGCCGTCGTCGTGGGCATGCTCGGGTACGGGACCGCGCTGCTGTTCCTCGCGCACGGCTCGCCCGACCTGGCGCTCACCCAGTTCCTGGCCGAGACGCTGCTGCTGGTCGTCTTCGCCCTGGTGCTGCGGCGGCTGCCGATCGACTCGGGCAGGGGACGGCTGCCGTTCCCGGTCAGGCTGGGGCTGGGGCTGGCCGTGGGCGCGGTGGTCACGGGCGCGGGCATGCTGGCGTCGAGCGCCCGCGACGTCGTACCGGTCGGGGCGCACATGGCGTCCGCGGCCGAGGAGGCGGGCGCGCGCAACATCGTCACCGCGCTGATCGTCGACATCCGCGCCTGGGACACGCTGGGTGAGAGCACGGTGCTCGTGGTGCTCACCCTGGGCGTGACGAGCCTCGTGTTCCTGCGGCGCAGGTCGTACCGGATCGAGCCGGCCGAGGCGGAGCACCCGGCGGCGGAGCCGCACTGGCTGGCCTCCACGCTTCCGCGCGGGCCGCGGGCGCTGGCGTTCGACGTGGTGGCCAGGCTGACGTTCCACACGGTGCTGCTGCTGTCGGTGTTCCTGCTGTTCGTGGGGCACAGCGGGGTCGGCGGCGGGTTCGCCGGCGGCATCGTGGCCGGGCTGGCGATCACCGTGCGCTACCTGGCCGGCGGGCGGAACGAATTGGCCGTGGCGGTGCCGGTGCACGCGGGCGTGCTGATGGGCGTCGGGCTGACGTTGTCGACGGGCACGGCGGCGATCGGGCTGCTGTTCGGCTCGGCGGCGCTGGACATGCTGGACACGGACGTGAGCGTGCCGCTCGTCGGGCATGTGCACCTGTCCACCGGGCTGCTGTTCGACCTCGGTGTCTACATCTCGGTGATCGGCATGGTGCAGGACGTGCTGCGCGGTCTCGGCGCCGAGCTGGACCGCCAGATCGACGCGGAGGAGGGCGCGTGATGGTATCCCTGGCGCCGTTCCTGGCCTGCTTCGTGCTCCTCACGACGGGCGCGACGCTGCTGCTCGAAAGGAGCCTGGTACGTACGCTCGCCGGCGTCATCGTCCTCGGCAACGGCGTGAACCTGCTGATCGTCACCGCGGGCAGCAGCGCCGGGGGCCCGCCCATCCTGGGGGTCACACCGCCCGGCCGGATGGCCGACCCGCTGCCGCAGGCCATAGTGCTCACCGCCATCGTGATCACCATGGGCGCGACGGCGTTCCTGCTGGCCATGGTGCACAGGACGTGGCAGCTCACCGGCAGTGACGAGGTCCAGGACGACACCGAGGACCGGCGCGTACGGCTGCTGTCGCGGCGCGGCGAGCTGGGCGACGCGGTGCGCCGCAGGGTGGACGACTATCGCCGGTTGGTTGTCCGGCAGCGGGCCGAGCTGGCGAACCTGCAGGCCGAGCAGGCCGAACGGGAGCGGCTGCAGGAGGCCGACCTGGAGCAGCGCCTGTCCCGGGTGTACGAGGAGCTCGAGGAGTGGATGCGCCAGGGCCGCGAGCAGGGGTTGTCGGAGGAGGAGCTGCACCGGCGCTTCGAGGACGTCGGACTGCAGGAGGAGGCAGGAGCCGGCGACAACCTGGAGCGCATCGAGGAGCTGCGCAAGGAGCACACCCGCCGGCGGGCGGCGCAGGCGGCCGAGGAGAAGGAGCTGCGCAGAAGGTTGCGGGCGCGGCAGCGGGAGGCGCGCAGGCAGATGCGGGCGGCCATCAGGGAGGAACGCGAGCGCCAGGCGCTCGCGCAGGACCCCGACCTGGAGGGCGACGACTGATGGGCCGCGTGGACGGCGTGGAGAGCTGCCTGGTGGAGCGCCCGGTGGGCCGCATGATGGGCCGCGTGGTGGGCCGCATGATGGGCCGCGTGGTGGGCCGCATGATGGGCCGCGTGGTGGGCCGCGTGGTGGGCCGCCGGTTCGGCGCGGAAGGGGAGTGAGTGTGGAGCCGTTCCTTCCCGTGGAGCGCCTCGTCTGCCTGCCCGTGCTGCTGCCGCTGCTGGCCGCCGGCGTGAAGCTGGCCATCGGCGGGCGGCTGCGGCGGCTGCAGTCGCTCATCAGCCTCGTCACCCTCGGCGTGTCGCTCGCCGTGTCCGTGGTGCTGCTGGTGGCGGCCGAGTCGCGCGGCCCGCTGGTCACCTACATCGGCGGATGGCCGTCGCCGATCGGCATCTGCCTGGTCGCCGACCGCCTGTCGACGCTGGTGCTGGTGGTGTCGTCGGCGGTGACGTTCTGCGTCATGGTGTACTCGGTCGCCAACGCCTACGACGAGCAGGAGCACGACGCTCCCATGGCGATCTTCCATCCGGCCTTCCTGGTGATGGTGGCCGGCGTGGCGGACGCGTTCCTGTCCGGCGACCTGTTCAACATGTTCGTGGCGTTCGAGCTGCTGCTGAGCGGTTCGTACGTGCTGCTCACGTTCGGCGGCACCGACGCCAGGATCCGGGCCGGCGCGACGTACACGTTGATGGCCCTCGCCTCGTCGATGTTGTTCCTGGTGGCGCTGGCGATCACCTACGGCGCCACGGGCACGCTGGCGCTGGCGCAGCTGGCCGAGCGTTTCCCCGGCCTGCCGGAGCAGGTCAAACTGCTGGTGGAGCTGACGTTGCTGCTGGCGTTCGCGATCAAGGCGGCGATCTTCCCCATGTCGGCCTGGCTGCCCGACTCCTACCCGACCGCGCCGGCCCCCGCGACGGCCGTGTTCGCCGGGCTGCTCACCAAGGTCGGCGTCTACTCGATCATCAGGCTGGAGGCGCTGCTGTTCCCCGGCGGGCCGGTGTCGACGCTGCTGATGTGGCTGGCGCTGGCCACCATGCTGGTGGGCGTGCTGGGCGCGGTGGCGCAGACCGACCTCAAGCGCATGCTCTCGTTCACGCTGGTCAGCCACATCGGCTACATGGTCTTCGGGGTGGGGTTGTCCACGCGGGCCGGGATGGCGGGCGCGATCTTCTACGTGGTGCACCACATCACCGTGCAGACGAGCCTGTTCTTGGTGGCGGGGATGGTCGAGCGGCGCACCGGAACGACGTCGGTCACCGGGATCGGAGGGCTGATGAAGGCCACGCCGCTGATCGCGGTGCTGTTCTTCGTGCCCGCCATGAACCTGTCGGGCATCCCGCCCATGTCGGGCTTCCTGGGCAAGCTGCTGCTGGTCCAGGCCGGGCTGGCGGCGGGCGGCTGGCTGCCGGTCACGCTGGTGGCCGCGGGCCTGGTCACGAGCCTGCTCACGCTGTACGCCATCGCCAAGGTGTGGAACAGGGCGTTCTGGAGCGGCGTGCGCGCCGAACGGGTGGGCACGGTCGTGGAGAGCGAGGAGGACACCGGCGAGGACCCGACGGTGACCACGACGTCGCTGCCTGCGGCGCTGGCCGTGTCGGTGACGGCGCTGGTGGTGCTCGGGCTGTCGTTCACGGTGCTGGCCGGGCCGCTGTCGGCGCTGGCCGGGCGGGCGGCGGACGAGCTCATGGCGCGCGAGCCGTACATCACGGCGGTCCTGGGGAGGCAACGGTGAACCTGAACGTGCTGGCGCCGCGGCTGTTCGGCAGGCGGGTGCCGCTGCCGCTGGTCGCCTGGCTGGCGCTGGTGTGGACGGCGTTGTGGGGAGAGCTCAGCGCGGGCAACGTGATCGGCGGGCTGGCCGCCGGATTCGTGGTGACCTGGCTGCTGCCGCTGCCCGCCGTCGACCCCGGCATCAGGGTCAACCCGGCCGGCCTGGTGCGGTTCCTGCTCTGGTTCGCCAGGGAGACGGTGGTCTCGACCGCGCGGGTGGTGTACTGGGTCGTCCACCCAGGTCAGCCGCCGACGCAGGTCGTACGCGTGCGGCTGCGCACGTCGTCGGAGTCCATGATCGTCTTCACCATGGTCGCCATCACGTCCGTGCCCGGCAGCCTGGTGGCGGAGTTCTACCCCGACGAGCGCGAGCTGGCGGTGCACGTGCTGGGGCTGCCCGGCGAGGTCACCGAGGCCGTACGGGCCGACATCACGGCGCTGGAGCGGCGCATCGTCGAGGCCTTCGGCACCCGGGCCGACAGGGAGGAATTGCGATGACGACGGTGTATCTGGTGGTGATCGGGCTGCTCGGCTGCGGGGCCGTGGCCACGCTCTACCGGCTGGGGCGGGGGCCGTCCATGCTGGACCGGGCGGTGGCGCTCGACGTGCTGACGGCCATGGCGATGTGCGGCGCCGGGGCGTTCGCGGTGGTCATGGACGACTACTCGGACCTGCCGATCCTGCTGGTGCTGTCGCTGCTGGGGTTCGTCGGCTCGGTGTCGCTGGCCCGGTTCTTCTCGGGGACCTCGCGATGAGCCCGCTCGACGTGGCCTCGGCGGCCTGCCTGCTGCTGGGGTCGGTGCTGGCGCTGGCGGCCGGCGTCGGCCTCGTACGGTTCCGCACGACCCTGGACCGCATGCACGCCGGCACGAAACCGCAGGTGCTGGGCGTGCTGCTGGTGTTGTTCGCCATGTGGCTGCACCGGCCCACGTGGGCGATCGCGGGCACGCTGCTGCTGGCCGGGATCTCCCAGATGATCACCGTGTCGGTCGCGGCATACATGGTGGCCCGGGCCTCCTACGCCCGGGGGTCGTCGGCGCCGCCCGACGACGGCTCGGGCATGCCGTCCGGCGACTGATCCGCCCGGGTGAGCGCCGGCTGGCCGAACCAGGTCCACAACGCCAGCAGGGCCAGCAGTCCCGCGGTGACCCCCGCCAGAGCGGCGTCGAACAGGTGGTCGATCACGAACATGGTGGCCGTGGTCATCGACACGGCCAGGGCCAGCGCGCCGGCCAGGCCGTAACGGTTCGAGCGGCGTACGAGCGTCTCCTTGCGCCCCTGCCGGAACAGCACGCGGTGCTGCGCGGTCGGCGCGATGTACCAGATGGACGCGAGTGCGGCGCTGACCAGCGCCGCGTAGTAGAGCCACTGGTCGACCGCGTCGATCCGGGTGAACCCCGGCGAGAACGGCACCGTCAGCAGGAACGCGAACAACACCTGGACGCCGGTGACCGCCACGCGGGCGCCCTGCAGGAGTTCGGCGAAGTTGCGGTCCGCCCGCTCCCCGTGCGACTCGTTCTTCACCGCACCCTCCTGCCCGTGGCCGCCTTCCTCCTTCCTCGGGCGCGTCGTCTAAAACGTGGACAAAATGCTGCCCGGGGTGATGGGCAGGTCGCGTACGCGACGGCCGGTCGCGTGGTGGACGGCGTTGCCGATGGCCGCGGCCGTGCCGACGATGCCGATCTCGCCGATGCCCTTGCTGCCCATCGGGTTGAGCTCGCCGTCCTGCTCGTCCAGCCAGACCGCCTCGACGTGCGGCACGTCGGCGCAGGCGGGCACGTGGTACTGCGCCAGGTCCCTGCGCAGGAACCCGCCGAACTCCTCGTCGGTGAGCGTCTCCTCCATCAGCGCCATGCCCAGGCCCATCGTCATCCCGCCGATGAACTGCGACCTGGCCAGCTTGGCGTCCACGATGCGGCCGGCGGCGAAGACCCCGAGCAGGCGCGGCACGCGGATCTCGCCGGTCACCGAGCTGACCCGTACCTCGGCGAACTGCGCGCCGAAGGCGTGCCTGGCCAGCTTGGCGTCTCCCTTGACCTCGTCGGTGGTGTCGGCGCGGCCCTCCTTGCCGTCCTCCATGAGCTCCTCGCAGGCGCGTACGACGGCGGACCCCCACGAGGAGGTGCCCATCGAACCGCCCGCGACGGGCGCGTCCGGCAGGTCGCTGTCGCCGAGCTCCAGGCGCACCCGATCGGGCGCGACGCCGAGCGTCTCCGCGGCGATCCTGGTGAGCGCGGTACGGGCGCCCGTGCCGATGTCGGCGGCGGCCACCTGGACGACGTAGTCGTCGTCGCGCAGGAAGGCGAAGGCCTGGGCAGGGCGGCGCCTGGCCGGGTAGGTGGAGGCGGCCACGCCGGTGCCGACCAGCCACTCCCCCTCGCGCCTGACGCCCGGCTCGGGGTCGCGGTGCCGCCAGCCGAACCGGCGGGCGCCCTCGCGCAGGCACAGGACGAGGTTGCGGGAGCTGAACGGCAGCCCGCTCTCCGGCTCGGCGTCGGCGTCGTTGACGATGCGCAGCTCGACGGGGTCCATGCCGAGGGCGCAGGCCAGTTCGTCCATGGCGGACTCCAGCGCGTACATGCCGGGGCACTCCCCCGGGGCGCGCATCCACGACGGGGTGGCCACGTCCAGCCGGACCAGCCGGTGCGCGGTGCGCAGCGCGGGCGTGGCGTACATGACCCGGGCCGGGGTCGCGGTCTGCTCGGCGAACTCGACCAGCGTCGAGGTCTGCTCGTACGCCAGGTGCTCGACCGCCGTGAGCCGGCCGCCGGCGTCGGCGCCGAGCCGCAGCCGCTGGATCGTCGGCGTGCGGTAGCCGGTGACGTCGAACATCTGCTGCCGGGTCAGCGCGATCTTGACCGGGCGGCCCGCGGCCCTGGCCGCCAGGGCGGCGAGCACCGCGTGCGGCCTGGTGGAGCCCTTCGACCCGAAGCCGCCGCCGACGTGCCTGGACACCACGCGCACGTCCTCCCGCGGCAGGCCCAGCGTCCGCGCGATGGTGTCGCGGTCCGGGGACGCGCCCTGCGTGCTGTCGTAGACCAGCAGCCTGCCCTCGGGGTCCCACACGGCCATGGCGGCGTGCGGCTCCATCGGGTTGTTGTGCAGGACGGGCGTCGAGTACGTCACGTCGACGCTCGCCGCGGCCCCGGCCAGGCCCGCCTCGACGTCGCCCTTGACGGTGTCGGACGGGTAGTTGGGATTGACGACGTCCGGCCGGTAGAAGCCGGGATGGCCGGTGCGCAGGGCCACGTCGTGGTCGTCCGGGTCGTACTCGACGCGCACCGCCGCGGCGGCGGCGCGGGCGTTCTCGTAGGTGTCGGCGACGACGGCGGCGACGATCTGGCCGCGGTAGGCGACGTCGCCGCTCTGGAAGAGCGCGAGCTCGGGGTCGGCGTCCTCGGCCAGCCGGGGCGGGTCCGCGCACGACAGCACGGCCAGCACGCCGGGCATCTCCCGCGCCTCGGCGTCGTGCACGCGCACGACGCGGCCCTTGGCGACCAGCGACTGCACGGGGTAGGCGTAGGCGACGGACTCGATCGGGTATTCGGCCGCGTACGTGGCCAGCCCGGTGACCTTGACGCGGCCCTCGACGCGGTTCACGGTGCCAGCTCCTCAAGGGTGGCGACGATCAGGTTCCTGGCCAGCGGCAGCTTGTAGGCGTTGCGCGGCAGCGGGCGGGCCTGCTCCAGCTCGGCCTCCGCGGCCCGCAGGAACGCCGCGCCGGTGGCGGGCCCGCCGATCAGCAGCCGCTCGGCGCGCTCGGCCCGCCACGGGACGTGCGCCACGCTGCCGAGCGCGATGCGGCAGTCGTTCACGACACCGTCGGAGCCGACGTCGAGCGTCGCCGCGATGGACACGAGCGCGAACGCGAACGACGCCCGCTCGCGTACCTTCCGGTACGTGGACGCCCCCGGCGGGGGCGCGGGCAGCTCCACGGCGGTGATCAGGTCGCCGGGCTCCAGCACCGTGTCCCGTTCCGGCTCGTCGCCCGGCAGGCGGTGCAGCCCCGGCATCGGGATGATCCGGTCGCCTCCCGGGCCGGTGACGTGCACCTCGGCGTCCAGCGCGGCCAGCGCGACCGCCATGTCCGACGGGTGGGTGGCCACGCAGGAGCCGGAGGCGCCGAGCACGGCCAGGTTGGTGTGGTCGCCCTCGATGGCCGGGCAGCCGGAGCCGGGGCGGCGCTTGTTGCACGGCCTGCTGACGTCCTGGAAGTAGGCGCAGCGGGTGCGTTGCAGCAGGTTGCCCGCCACGGTCGCCATGTTGCGCACCTGTCCCGACGCCCCGGCCAGCACGGCGCGCGCGAGCATCGGGTAGCGGGTGCGTACCAGCGGGTCGGCGGCGAGGTCCGTGTTGCGTACGGCCGCGCCGACGCGCAGCCGGTCGCCGGCCTGCTCGATCTCGCCGAGCGGCAGCCGGCTGACGTCCACCAGCCGGTCGGGCTCGGCCACGCCCAGCCGCATGAGGTCGACCAGGTTGGTGCCGCCGCCCAGGTACATGGTGCCCGGCCGGTAGCGGCCCACCGCGTCGGACGGGCTGCCGGCGCGGGCGTACTCGAAGGGTTTCATGGTGCCGCCTCGCCGATCGCGCTGACGATGTTGACGTACGCGCCGCATCTGCACAGGTTGCCGCTCATGCGTTCCCTGATCTCCTCGGGCGTCAGCTCGGGGTCGACCGCGAGGTCGCCGGTGACCGCGCTCGGGCCCGGCTCCCCCAGCATGCCCACGGCGGAGCAGAGCTGCCCCGGCGTGCAGTAGCCGCACTGGAACGCGTCATGCTCGATGAAGGCCTCCTGCAGCGGATGCAGGTCGTCCCCCTCGGCCAGCCCCTCGACGGTGGTGACCTCGGAACCGTCCACGGCCACCGCCAGCGCCAGGCACGCGTTGGCCCGACGCCCGTCGATGATGACGGTGCACGCGCCGCACTGGCCGTGGTCGCACCCCTTCTTGGCCCCGATCAGCCCCAGCCGCTCGCGCAGCAGGTCGAGCAGCGACATCCGCGGGTCGACGTCGACCGCGCGGGGTGTGCCGTTCACCTTCACGGTGATGTCCATGGCGCACGACTACCCGACGCCCTGACCACGCAACCCTGCAGACGCCAAATCCAGACGGAGCCTTGATTTGCCCAGTTTTGCGGGGACGCTGCCGGGTAGCGCGCGGTCATGAGGCGGGCCATGGACGAGCAGACGACGGACTCCGCGGCGATTCTGACCGTGAACGCCGGCTCGTCGAGCCTGCGCCTCGACCTCGTCGAGGGCGGCAGCGTGCTCGACAGCGCGCACGCCGAGCGCGCCGCCGACCCCGGCGCCGCGCGGGAGGAGCTGTCGGCCTTCCTCGGCGGCCACTTCGACCGCGACGTACGGGCCGTGGCGCACCGGCTCGTGCACGGCGGCGACCTCCTGCGTGCCCCGGCCGTCGCCGACGACGAGACGGTGTCGGCGTTGCGCGGCCTCACAAGCCTCGCGCCGCTGCACCTGCCGCCCGCGCTGGCCCTGCTCGACGCGGCCCGCGAGCAGCTGCCCGCCGTGCCGCACGTGCTCTGCCCCGACACCGCCTTCCACGCCGGCCTGCCCGACGCCGCGGCCGTCTACCCGCTGCCCGCCGAATGGCGCAAGCGGCACGGCCTGCGCCGTCACGGCTTCCACGGGCTGTCGTACGCGTGGGCCGCCGACCGGGTGGCCGACCTGCTCGGCAGGCCCCTCGCCGAGCTGGAGCTGGTGCTGGCGCACCTGGGCGGCGGCTGCTCGGTGTCCGCGGTGTCGGGCGGGCGCAGCCTCGACACCTCGATGGGGTTCACGCCGCTCGACGGCCTGCCCATGAGCAAGCGCTCGGGCAGCGTGGACCCGGGGATGCTGGTGTGGCTGCTGTCGGAAGGACACCTGTCGGTGGCGGAGCTCGGCGAAGGGCTGGAACGGCGCTCGGGGCTGCTCGGCCTGTCCGACGGGCTGTCCGGCGACACGCGGGACCTGGTCGCGGCCGTGCGCGAGGGCAACGACGCGGCGGCGCTGGCGCTGGACGTGTTCGCCCACCGGGTGAGCAGGGAGATCGCCGCCGCGGCCACCTCGCTGCGGCGCATCGACGCCCTCGTGTTCACCGGGGAGATCGGCTGGGACCAGCCGGAGGTGCGCGAGGCCGTCTGCGCGCGTCTCGGCCTGCTCGGCGTGCTGCCTCCCGTACGCGGCAACCGCCGTGACGACGGGCCGGTCAGCGCGCCCGGAGCCGCCGTACCGGTCCTGGTGGTCCAGGTACGTGAGGAGCTGCAGCTGGCCCGCGAGTGCCTGGTCGTCCTCGCCGACACCGGCCCGTGACGGACCCGGGCGTCGCCGGGAGCCGCGATCCCGCTGCGCCGGGACGGGTCGTGGAAGCGGTGCCCCCGGACCATGGTTTTGGACGATTGTCGGTCGCGGGTGGTTGGATCGCTGCTGTGGAGGCGTCGGTCGAGCAGCTCGTCTACGTCCGCGAGGACGCATACACCGTGGCGCGCATGAGCGCCGACGGCGTGCCCGGCTTCGTGGCCACCGGGCGGGCGCTGGGCGGGGTGCAGCCGGGCGAGACGCTGCGGCTGTTCGGGGAGTGGAGCAGGCACCCGCGCCACGGCAGGCGGTTCGCCGTGAGCGCGTGCGAGCGGGTGACGCCCTCGTCGGTCCGCGCCATCCGCATCTACCTCGGGTCCGGCCTGATCAGGGGCATCGGGCCGCGGCTGGCGTACGCGATCGTCGACCACTTCGGCGAGGCCACGCTCAAGGTGATCGACGCCGAGCCGGAGCGGCTGACCGAGGTGGTCAACATCGGGCCGCAGCGGCAGAGCCAGATCGTGCAGGCGTGGCAGGAGCAGAAGGCGATCGCCGCGCTCATGGTGACGTTGCAGGGGCTGGGCGTCAGCCCGCTGCTGGCCGCGAAGATCTACCAGGTGTTCGGGCCGGAGGCCGACGAGGTCCTGGCCACCGACCCCTACAGGCTCATCGGGCGGGTCAGGGGCATCGCCTTCCGCGTCGCCGACAAGATCGCACTGCAGTCGGGGGTTCCCGAGCGCAGCCCGCAACGGGTCAAGGCCGCCCTGCTCGACCGGCTGGAGGCGGCGGGCAGCCGCGACGGGCACTGTTTCGTGCCCGTCGCGGCCCTGGTCAGGGAGACGGCGGAGCTGATCGAGCAGGATCAGGAGCTGGTGCGGCCGATGGTCGACGCGCTCGTGGGCGAGCGCCGGCTGGTCGTGGAGGCCGCTCCTGACCGGCCGGGGCAGGCGGTCGCCTACGCCAAGCACGTCCACGCCCGCGAGATGGCGCTGGCCGAGCAGCTCACCCGGCTGGCGCGGGCCCGCTCCACGCTGCCGCTGCGCGCCTTCCGCGAGGACCCCGAGCTCCACGACGACCAGCGCGCCGCCGTCAACATGGCGCTGACCAGCACGCTCTGCCTCCTCACCGGCGGCCCGGGGTGCGGCAAGAGCCACACGGTGAAGGCCATCGCGACCACCGTCAGGGCGGCGGGCGGCACGGTGACGCTCACCGCGCCCACGGGCAAGGCGGCCAAGCGGCTGTCCGAGCTCACCGGGCTGCCGGCCATGACCGTGCACCGGATGCTCGCCCAGCAGCCCGACCCCGATCCCGAGACGCTGTTCGACGAGCGGCCGGCCCAGGCCGACCTCATCGTGGTCGACGAGGCGTCCATGCTCGACCTGCACCTGGCGACCCGGCTGACCGCCGCCGTGCCGTCCGGCAGCCATCTGCTGCTGATCGGCGACAGTGACCAGCTTCCGAGCATCGGGCCCGGCGACGTGCTGGCCGACCTGCTGCGCGTCACGGAGATCCCCCGGGTCCAGCTCACCCACGTCTTCCGGCAGGCGGGCGGCAGCGGCATCGTCGACGCCGCGCACCGCATCCGCGCCGGGCGGTCGCCGGCGGTGGGCGGCGGGTTCTGGTTCGAGGAACTCGACGATCCCGAGCAGGTCGCCCGGCGGGTCGCCCACCTGGCGATGGTGGCGATCCCGCGCAAGCAGCAGGTCGAGCCCGACCAGGTCCAGGTGTTGTGCCCGATGCGCCGGGGCGAGACCGGCGCCACCACGCTCGGGCGGCTGATCCAGGACCAGCTCAACCCCGCCGCCGACGGCAAGGCCGAGCACTGGTCGGGGGCGACGGTTTTCCGGGTGGGCGACCGGGTCATGCCGATCCGCAACAACTACGACAAAGGTGTCTTCAACGGCGAGACCGCGACCGTCACCGCGGTGATCCCGGAGGAGCGGCTGATCGAGATCCGCACGGACGACGGCGAGAGCGTGCGCTACGGGTTCGACGAGCTCGACGATCTCACCCATTCCTACGCGATCAGCGTGCACCGCTCGCAGGGCAGCGAATACCCGTTCGTGGTCGCGCCGATCGTGGCCGAGTCCGGCGGCGTCATGTTGCGCCGCAAACTGCTCTACACGCTGGTCACCAGGGCCAAGGCGTGGGTCGTGCTGGTGGGCCAGCGCGAGGCGCTGGAACTGGCGGTGCACCGGGTGGGTCAGCGCAGGAACACCGGCCTGGCCCGCCGCCTGGCCCTCAGCCTCCAGAGCTGACCTGCCCGGGAAAACGGTTGACGGGCGCGGGACCATGGCGTGATGGACGAGCGTCGCCTGATCCGGATCTCGAAATACCTGGCCCGGCACCTGCGGCACGACCCGCAGCGCATCGGCCTGCAGCTCGACGCCCAGGGGTGGGCACCGGTCGACGAGGTGCTGCGGGCCGCCGCCTCGCACGGGTTCCCGTTCACGGAGGCGGAGCTGCGGCGGGTCGTCGCCTCCAACGACAAGCGGCGCTACACGATCGCCGGCCACCGCATCCGCGCCAATCAGGGGCACTCGGTACCGGTCGACCTCGATCTGCCCGCCGTCGCGCCGCCCGAGGTGCTCTATCACGGCACCGTGGGGCGGTTCGTGGCGGCGATCAAGGAGGAGGGACTGCGCCCGATGAACCGGCACCACGTGCACCTGTCCCCCGATCGGGAGACGGCCACGCGGGTGGGCGGGCGCCGGGGCGTTCCCGTGGTGCTCGTGGTGGCGGCCGGGGCGATGCACGGCGACGGACACGTGTTCATGCGCAGCGACAACGGGGTGTGGCTGGTCGGCCACGTGCCGCCCGGCTACCTCCGGTTCCCCTCCGGTTCCGGGGCTCCCCGGTGATGCGCCGCGGGCGTCGGTGCGGCCGCAACGTCACGATCAGGGTGCGACGGTGTGATCGCGGCCCGGCGGCGGGAAGGTCCGGCGCGGCGAGGTGATCGCGATCATCACGTGGTGGCGGGGCGCAGCGCGTCGCGGGCGGCCATGAGAGCGAAGCCGAGCAGGTTGAGGCCCAGCCACGTCGTGGGTGAGGCGGCGCGCTCGTCGGTGGCCGCCAGGCCGATGCCCCACACCCGGTCGAGCGGGCTCGCCTCCACCAGCACCCGGTTCGACGTCCCCTTCAGGAACGCGGCCAGTTCCGCGTGCTGCCCGAACTTGGCGATGTTCCCCCGCACCACGATGCCGTAGCGGTGGGCGTTCCATGTCGCCTCGTCGAAGCCGCGCACGGTGCGGCCGAGGGCTTTGGCCTCCCCTGGGTGGCCGGCGGCGAGGATCTTGGCCGCGCTCTGCTGCGCGTTCGGCGGCGACCGTCTCCTCGACGTTCATCGGCAGGGAGGCTTCGCCTGTCATGTCCCCAACCTACGAGACCCGGCTGCAGCCGTCCCACGCGCCGGCACCGGTCCGTCCGCGGGCCGAGCAGACGCACCACGTGGTGCGGTGGCCGGAGTTCGGTCACGGTGGCCCTTTCGCCGCCCTGGATACGCCGGACGTGCTGGTCACCGAGCTGCGGGAGTTCTTCCGTTCCCTCGCCTGACCTGGGTAAAGAACGGGTGTGCCGGGGCTACCCGTGCGGGCGCCGGGTAGCCGGAGCGCATGGGGAAGAAGAAGGAACCGTCCGAGGGTGACGAGGTCACCTGGAGCAGCCACGGCTCCACCGCCAAGGGCAAGGTGGAGAAGAAGCTCACCAAGAGGCAGAAGGAGGCCGGCCGCACGGTCGCGGCCTCTCCGGAAGAGCCCCAGTACGTGGTGCGCAGCGAGAAGAGCGGCAAGAAGGCCGTGCACAAGCCGTCGGCGCTGCGTAAGGAGGGCAAGTGAGCGACGACCGGCGCACGGTCGCGGCCGAGTTCGGCGAGGCCGTGAACATGACCGCCGGCGAGCTCGAACGCTGGCTGGCCACCGACGAGTCGCAGTCGGTCGGCCAGAAGGACGGTGGCGGCGAGTCGGTCGGCCACGAGTCCGGCAGGAGGATCATCACGCTCCTGCGGAAGAAGAAGGGCGAGTGGACGGACGACGACTACGAGCACATGAACAAGGTCGTCGGTTACGTGCACCGCCATCTCGCGCAACGTCCGTCCGGCGACGTGACGTCGTCCAGGTGGCGCTACTCGCTGATGAACTGGGGCCATGATCCGCTCAAGTGACGCCGGGCGCCTGGACGGACCGGCGGCTCCGGTGCGCCGGCGTCCTCGGAGGCTGTTACCGTAGTGCGCTGTGAGCAGGGGAGTCTCGTGCTTCGACTGCCGGTTGAGGGTTCCCTAGGGGCGTTCACATGCGTGACATGCGGGGCGGCGACCGATGATGAGCGCGACACCGTCGGCTCCTGCCAGGTTCCGGCATCCCGCCCAGCTCGTGGTCGCCGCCTTCGGGCTCACCGTGGCCGCCGGCACCGCGCTGCTCTCGCTGCCGATCGCCACCTCCGAGGGCGAGTCCACCGGCACCGTGGTCGCGCTGTTCACCGCCGCCTCGGCCGTCTGCGTCACCGGGCTGGCCGTGGTCGACACCGCGTCGCACTGGTCGACGTTCGGCGAGGTGGTGATCGCCGGGCTGTCCCAGGCGGGCGGCCTCGGCATCATGACGCTGGCCACCGTGTTCACCCTGCTCTTGTCGGGCCGGCTGGGCCTGCGGGCGCGGATCGCCGCGCAGACGGAGACCAAGACCCTCAGCATGAGCGACGTGCGCAGGCTGGTGCTGAAGATCTCCCTGTTCAGCCTCGCCTGCGAGGCCGTGGCCGCGGTCCTGCTCGCGGGCCGCTTCGTCATCGGCTACGGCGAGTCCTTAGGCCGCGCCGCCTACCTCGGGGTCTTCCACGCGATCTCGGCCTTCAACAGCTCCGGATTCGTGCTCTGGCCGGACAACTTCATCCGGTTCGTCGCCGACCCGTGGATCTGCCTGACCATCGCGGTCGCGGCCATCGTCGGCGGGCTCGGTTTCCCCGTGGTGTTCGAGCTGGCCCGCTCGTGGCGGCACCCGGGCCGGTGGACGGTGCTGACCAGGATCACGGTCGCGGTGACCGTGACGTTGCTGGTGTTCGGAACGCTCGTCTTCCTGGCCACCGAATGGCGCAACCCCCGGACGTTCGGCCCGCTCGACGACGGCGGCAAGCTGCTGGCCGCCTTCTTCACGTCCGTGATGCCGCGCTCGGCCGGGTTCAACGTCGTGGACATCGGGCAGATGTACCCCTCGAGCTGGCTGGCCACCGACCTGCTGATGTTCATTGGCGGCGGCAGCGCCGGCACCGCGGGCGGCATCAAGGTGACCACGATCGGCATGCTGGCCTTCATCGTCTGGGCCGAGCTGCGCGGGGAGAGCCGGGTGAACATCGGTCACCGCCGGCTCCCCGAGACGACGCAGCGCCAGGTGGTCACGATTGTGGTGCTGGGCGTCGCCCTCGTGACCGTCGCGACGTACACACTGCTCGCGCTCACCCCTCACAGGCTCGACCAGGTGCTGTTCGAGGTGATCTCGGCGTTCGGTACGGCCGGCCTGTCCACCGGCATCACCCCCGCCGTCGGCACGGCAGGGCACCTGCTGCTGACGGTGCTCATGTTCATCGGCCGGATCGGCCCCCTCACCCTGGGCTCCGCCCTGGCACTCAACAGGCGCGCCCGCCACTACGAGCTACCCGAGGAGCGAGTCATCGTTGGCTGAGTACAAGGGCGACCCCGTCGTGGTCATCGGCCTGGGGCGATTCGGCACGTCCCTGGCGCTGGAGCTCACCCGGCGCGGCACCGAGGTGCTGGCCATCGACAGCCGGCCCAAGATCACACAGAGCCTCGCCGGGCGGATCACCCAGATCGCGACCGCCGACGCCACCGACATCGAAGCGCTGCGCCAACTCGGCGTGCCCGACTTCTACCAGGCGGTGGTGGCCGTCGGCAGCGACGTCGAAGCCAGCATCCTCACCACGTCGCTGCTGGTCGAACTGGAGATCAACGACATCTGGGCCAAGGCCGTCAGCACCCAGCACGGCCGCATCCTCAGCCGCATCGGCGCCCACCACGTCGTCTTCCCCGAGCACGACATGGGCGAGCGGGTCGCCCACCTGGTCAGCGGCAGGATGCTCGACTACATGCAGGTGGACGAGGGTTTCGCGCTGGCCAAGACCACGCCGCCCAAGGAATATGTCGGCATCCCGCTCGGCCGGTCCAACCTGCGCCGCAAGTACGGCGTCACCATCGTGGCCGTCAAGCCGCCCGGCGAGGAGTTCACCTACGCCACCGCCGAGACCGAGCTCTCGTACGGCGACGTGATTCTCGTGTCCGGCCGCACCGAACAGGTCGAACGCTTCGCCGAGCTGCCATGAGGGCTAGGCTCGTGCAGCGGAGGTCATGATGCGCGCACACGCTCTCGCGGCCGAGTTCCCCACGGCCACCCTGGACACCCCGGCGCTGGAGGCGGCCCGGCTGCTCGCCGAACGCGACCTGCCCGGGCTCATCCTGGTCGACGACGCCGGGCTGCCGATCACCATCCTGCCCGGCACCCAGGTGCTGCGCCTCGCGGTGCCCGCCTACTGCCGCGACGACCCGGCTCTGGCCCGGGTGGTCGACGAGGCCCACGCCGACCTGTTCCTGCGGCAGCTCGGGGGGCGCACCGTCCGTGAGTGCCTGCCCGAGCAGCCGCGTGAGCTGCCGGTCGCCGACCCGCAGGCGACCGTGCTGGAGCTGGCGGCGCTCATGGCGCGCACGCGCAGCCCGCTGGTGGCCATCGTGGACGACGGCCGGCTGGTCGGCGCGGTCACCCTGCAGTCGCTGCTCGACCGCGCTCTCACGCTGTGACGCTCGCCCGCCGGACAGGAAGATCACCTCAGCCCGCGCGGGCCAGGAAGATCACCCTGGCCCGCGCGGGCCGTTACACGGTCGCGACCTCGGCTACGGCATCCTAGGTTCGGTGGAACTCCGTGACGCGGACCGCCTCCTCGCCGCCGCACGCGCGCTGCTGGGCGAGCACGCCGTCGTGCATCGGCAGGCCGCGGCCGCCCTCGACCAGGTCCGTCTCGACGCGGCCAGGGCGCAACTGGAGTCGGTCCCGGTCTCCCGTCTGAAAGACGTCACCGACGGCCGGCTGCGGGTCGCCACGCTGGAGAACGCTGGATACACCACGGTGCGGCAGGTGCTGGAGGCCTCGGCGTACCGGCTGCAGTTACTGCCGGGGATCGGCGCGCGCACGGCCGGCCACATCCACGCGGCCGCGCGGCAGCTCGAGCGGGCGGCGGCCGACGCCGCGAGCGTGCGCATCGACGTCGAGCACCACGACCAGCCGGTCACCGACCTCGTGATCGCCCTGCACCGCCTGGTTCGGGTGGGCCCCGACCTGCCCCGCGCCCTCGATGCCGCCCGTGACCTGGAGGGACGGCTGGGGCCGCTGCTGGCCGCGGCCCGGCCGGCGCGCAGCCGCCTGCGCATGTGGTTCACGCTGCCCAAGAGGCGCCGGCGGGCGCGCGAGGCGCTGGCCGAGATCTCGGGGCTGCTCGACACCTCCCAGGAGACGCCGCTGCTGATCGCCCAGGTCACCGCCGACCTGCTGCGCCCGCCCGCCTCCGAGCTGGAGGCCTGGACCGACTTCGAGTCCCGCTCCCCCGAATACTTCGGCCTGCTGACCGAGCTCGCCGGCGAACCCCTGCCGACGGGCGAGACCTCGCTGCCCGGCGACCTGGCGGCCAAGGTCGGCGGGCAGCTCCTCGACGACACCTGCCGCCGGGTGTCGCTCCGTGGCTACCAGGCGTTCGGCGCCCGCTTCGCCCTCGCCCAGGAACGGGTGATCATCGGCGACGAGATGGGCCTCGGCAAGTCGATCGAGGCCATCGCCGTGATGGCCCACCTCGCGGCGAAAGGGGCGACGCACTTCCTGGTCACGTGCCCCACGAGCGTGCTCATCAACTGGGTGCGCGAGATCGAGTCGCGCAGCACCCTGCGCGCCCACCCGCTGCACGGGCCCGACCGGCTCGCGGCCCAGCAGGAGTGGGAGCGGCAGGGCGGCGTCGCCGTGGCCACCCTCGACAGCCTCCACCGCCTCGACACGAAGGCCGCGCCCGGCCTGCTCGTCGTGGACGAGGCCCACTACGTCAAGAACCCGCAGGCCAAGCGGTCCCGGACGGTCGCCTCGTGGTGCGGGCGCGTCGACCGGGTGCTCTTCCTGACCGGCACCCCGATGGAGAACCGTGTGGAGGAATTCCGCGTCCTGGTCTCCTATCTGCGGCCCGAACTGGCCGCCGGCCTGCGCAACAGCGACATGGTGGCGGGCGCGCAGGCGTTCAGGAAGGCGGTCGCGCCCGTCTACCTGCGGCGCAACCAGCAGGACGTGCTGGCCGAGCTGCCCGACCGGGTCGACGCCGACGAGTGGGTGGAGTTCAGCGGCGCCGACTTCACCGCCTACCGGCGGGCCGTGGCCGAGGGCAACTTCATGGCCATGCGCCGCGCCGCCTACGCCGAGCCCGCCACCTCGGCCAAGCTGAAGCGCCTGCTCGAACTCGTCGAGGACGCCGAGGCCAACGGGCTCAAGGTGGTCGTGTTCTCCTACTTCCGCGCGGTGCTCGCCTGCGTACAGGCTGAGTTGGACGGCCGTGTGCACGGGCCGCTGTCGGGGGACGTCGGCGCCGCGCGCCGGCAGCAGGTGGTCGACGAGTTCACCGCGGCCAAGGGCCACGCGGTGCTGCTCAGCCAGGTGCAGGCCGGCGGCGTCGGGCTCAACCTGCAGGCGGCCTCCGTCGTCGTGCTGTGCGAGCCGCAGGTCAAGCCGAGCATGGAGAACCAGGCGATCGGCCGCGCGCACCGGATGGGGCAGGTGCGCAAGGTGCAGGTGCACCGGCTGCTCACGGTCGACTCGGTCGACCAGCGCATGCTGTCCCTCCTGCACCGCAAGTCGCGGCTCTTCGACGCCTACGCCCGGCGCAGCGACCTGGCCGAGTCGGCGGCCGACGCCGTGGACATCTCGGAGCAGGCCCTCGCCCGTCAGGTGGTCGAGGAGGAGCAGCGCCGCCTGCTCGACCGCGGCGACCACCCCGGCTGAGGTGACGGCCGCCGCCAGGCGCCCGGCGGCCGAGGGCGAAGGCTTCCGAGAGGGCCGGCGCGCTCAGCGGCCGAGGGCGGAGGTTTCCGAGAGGGCCGGCGCGCTCAGCGGCCGAGGGTGGAGGTTTCCGAGAGGAGGCCGGCGCGTTCAGCGGCCGAGCCGCGCCTTGGCGACCGGCACCAGCACCTGCCCCGTGACGAACTCGCTCCACAACCCGAACCTCAGCGCCGCCCCGGGCCTGGCCGTGGATTCCACGAAGCCCACGGTGCGGCCACGGTGCTCGCGGGTGGCGCCGAACGACAACCGGAACCTGGTGGTGCCGGCGCGCTCCTGCGGCGGGGTGTCGTTCGGCGGCAGGATCTCGTCCAGCGCCCACCGGTAGTGCTCGCGGTACTGGTGCGAGACATGTTCCAGGGTCTGCTCCAGCACCACTCCGTTGGAGGGCAGCACGACCAGCACGCCGGGCGAGCCGCCGATCCGGCTGTTGAAGGCGAGCACCTCGCGCGGTTCCCCGGTGGCGTACTCGGCCAGCCCGCTGCCCACCTGGGAGCCGTCCGGGCAGGCGGCGGCGCCCTTCTCCTCGATGAGGGCCCGCGCGCAGGTGGGGAAGGCGTCCGGGTTGAAGCGCACCGACCGGTCGAACAGGAACACGAACCGCCTGGCGCCCGCGGGCACCTGCCCGGTCTCGGCGCGGCTGCTGCGGTCCCAGGCGAGCGTCACGCTGCGGCCCGGCCCGGCGGTCGCCGTCACCGCCAGGGAGTCGAGGTTGCGGGTGCCTTCCACGTCCGCCTCGTGGGGCCGTTGCGGCCCGCCCGGCGCGGGGTCGGCGGGGCGGGCGGACGCGGGCGTCGCCAGGGCGGGAAGGGCCACGAGCGCGGTCAGAGCGGCCAGGACGACCTTCGCCTTCATCATGCCTCCGTAGGGATCGGATCAACGTCGCGGTGGTCACTCAACCAGCGGGCACCGAAAGATCACGTAAAGCGAGGCGGGGAGATTTCCAGCATTTCTGAAGCGTTCGGGGTTGTTGCTACGGTTCTCGCCCAGTAGTGACGACGTGACGGGAAGACCAGATGGCGCAATGGCCGGGAGGACCCCAGGATCGGTATCGGCACGCCGGGCCGCCCCCACCCCTGTCTCTTATACACCTCT
>NZ_SMLD01000043.1:0-55623 GCF_004352805.1 Nonomuraea mesophila | reverse complement strand
AGCGCAGGCGGACAGCAGGGCCGCGGCGGCGATCAGTACGGGAACGGATGTCCTGGGGGTCACGATGTGCCTTTCTTCTTCGGGGGATCAGCGGCCGTTGAGGCCGTCGACGATGGCTTTCGTGTTGCTGCGGACCATGTCGAGGTAGGTGGTGGCGCCGGGCGTCACGCTCAGCGACTCCGAGAACAGGGGCACGACCTCGACCCGTACGCCGGCCTCCGAGGCGAGCGCCCGCGCGAGCCGGTCGGGCTGGGAGGCGTCGGCGAAGATCGCCTTCACCTGCGTGCGCTGGACGGTCTGCTTCAGCGCGTGCAGGTCGGAGGCGCTGGGGGAGGCCAGGGTGGTGCCGCTGGGGATCACCGCGCCGACGACCTCGAAGCCGTAGCGCTGCGCGAAATAGCCGAAGACGTGGTGGTTGGTGACGAGCTTGCGGGCGGCGGGCGGGACGGTCGCGACCTGCTCCGCCACCCAGGCGTCGAGCTGTTCGACCCGCGTGCGGTAGGCGCCGGCGGCGGCCCGTACGGCGGCCGGGTCGGCGCCGTCCACGTGGGCGACCACCTGCTCGGCGATCAGGTCGACGGCGCCGGCCATGCGCCGCGGGTCGGTCCAGAAGTGGGGGTCGAGCTGCCCGTCGCCGGTGAGGCGCAGCGGATCGAGGCCCTCGGCCACGGCCAGGGTGGGCACGCCGGCGTCCGCGGCGGCCCGTACGTTGCGCAGGACGCCCTCCTCCAGGCCGAGCCCGTTGTGCACCACCAGATCGGCCTGTTCGATCAGCGCGGCCTCCTGGGCGGAGACGCCGAACGAGTGCGGGTCGGAGCCGGGCTTCATCAACACGGTCACCTCGGCCTGCCCGCCGGCGACGGCGCGGGTGACGTCGCCCAGGATGTCGGTGGTGACGACGATCCGGGGCTCCCGCGCGTCCTGGCCGGCGCACCCGGTCAGCGTCACCAGGACGACGGTCACCAGGGCGCAGACGGCCCGGCACGCCCTCATCGCCCGGTCTCCGTCATGTGCGCGGGCGCGAAGCCGGGGTCGAACGTGCGGGCACGCCTGAGACCGTCGTTGTAGTCGATCTCGTGCACGGTCCGGCCCGCGGGGTCGTTGACGTACGCGCGGGCGGTGTCGACCTCGATGGCCGGCGTCCCGGTCAGCGGCGTGCGGAGCAGTTCGGTCCTGGCCCGCTCCTCGCCGGAGCCGGGTTCGTACGCGTGCAGCACCCCGTCCCTGGTCAGGACCAGCACCGGCATCCCGTCCCCCGCGGCGTTGACCGCCACGGCGGGCCCGGTCGTCAGCCGCCGCCACGTCCTGGCGGTGACGTCGAGCACCCAGACGCCCGCGTCGCCGGCCTTCGCCGCGAGGATCGTGCTGCCGGGCCGGTGCCGGAACTCCCTGGCCCGCCGGTCCGCGGACGGCACGCGGGGGTAGGGGATCCGTACGCTGCCGAACCTGCCGTCCTCCTCGGTGACGAGCAGGGCGCCGTGGGCGCAGCCGAGAACGGCGCCGCGCCGGGTCACGGCCGCGCCCGCCGCGTCCTCGCACGCGCCGACGACCCGGCCGGGCTCGCCGTCCCGCGTCATGATCCGCACCTCGCCGCCCACGGCCGCGACCACGTGCTCCGCGTACGGCACCGCCACCGCGGCCGTGAACCTGGCCGTCTCCGCAGCCTCGCCCTTGTCCATGCGGGCGCGGTCGAGCAGCCTGACCGTGCCGTCGGACGAGCGCACGGCGGTCACCGCGGCGTCGGCGTGGACCGTGTACGGGGGCCGCCCGCGCAGAGTGCCGAGGCCGCGGGCCGCCGCACGGTAGTAGTGCACGTGGTCGCCGTGGTCGACGGTCCACGCGCCGGTGTCGACCACGCGGAGCTCGCCCGAGGCGGTGGTGAGGTAGGCGAAGCGGCCGTCGCCGGTCACGCTCTCGACCTGCTCGACGCCGTCGACCGGCGACACCTTGCCGGTGAGCAGGTCGAGCACGTGTACGGCCCCCGCCCGGTCGCCGGCGAGCAGCAGCCGGGACTGCGGCTCCGGCATCTCCTCCGCGCCCGCGACGTAGCCGTGCGGCGTGGGAGCGGGCTCGTGCGGCAGCGGTTGCCGCGCGCATCCGGCCAGCAGGACCAGCCCGGCGAGGGCCGCGGCGAGGGGGGCCCTCACGACGCGGCCTGCGTACGGGCCGTGAGCCGGTGCCTGAGCAGGCCGGCCACGGCCGAGACGAAGAACAACCCCACGGCGACGGCGGCGATGGTGGCGCCCGCCGCCGTGGCCGCGTGCCACGACACGACGAGCCCGGTCACGGTCGAGACGATCCCGAGCAGCGCCGCCCCGAGCATGATCGTGACGATGGCCCGCGCCCACAGCGCCGCGGCGGCGGCCGGCGCGATGAGCAGCCCGAAGACCAGCAGCGTGCCCACGATGTGGAACGAGGCGACGATGGCGACCGTGACCAGCCCGGTCAGCAGCACCTGAGCCGCGCGCGGGCGCAGCCCCAGCGTGTGGGCCTTGCGCGGATCGAACGCGAGCGCGACGAACGCCCGGTGGCCGAGCACCGCCACGGCGACGGTGACCGCCAGCGCGGCGCCCAGGCCCGCCAGGTCGTCCCCGCCGACCGCCAGCACGTCGCCGAACAGGAACGCGGTCAGGTCGACGGCGAACGACCGGGAGTGGGAGACGACGATCACGCCGAGGGCCAGCATGCCGGCGAACAGCAGGCCGATGGCGGTGTCCTGGGACAACCGCGGCGACCTGCCGAGCACGCTCACGCCCAGCGCCATCCCGGCGGCGCTGAGCAGGGCGCCGACGAGCACGTTCACCCCCGCCAGCGAGGCGAGCGCCACGCCGAGGAGCATCCCGTGGGACATCGCGTCGCCGAGGAAGGCCATGCCGCGCAGCACGACCCACGTCCCCGCGACCGCGCAGATGAGGGAGACCAGGATGCCCGCCCAGAGCGCTTGCCGGACAAATGACACCTGGAAGGGATCAAGCAACCATTCCATGGGCAACCACACTACAATGAAAACCGTTGTCGTTTTCAAGAGGAGGTCGCCATGACGCACGGCGTCGCGATCCATGACGTCGTGGCCGGATACGGCCGCAGGGTCGTGCTGAAGGGAATCTCGGCCGGACTGCCCGCCTCGGCGGTCACGGCCGTCGTCGGCCCGAACGGCTCGGGCAAGTCCACGATGCTCGGCGTGCTGGCCGGCGTCGTCGAACCCGCGCGCGGCCGGGTCGAACGCGAGGGGCGCCGCCCTGGATACGTCCTTCAGCGCAGCGCGGCGCCCGACGCCCTGCCGCTCACGGTCCGCGACGCGGTGGCGATGGGCCGCTGGGCGCTACGCGGGCCGTGGCGGCGGCTGACGGCGGCCGACCGGGCGGTGGTCGACGCCTGCATGTCCCGCCTGGGCATCCTCGACCTGGGCGGGCGGCAACTCGGCGCGTTGTCTGCCGGGCAGCGCCGGCGTGCGCTCGTCGCCCAGGGCCTCGCCCAGGAGCCGGAGCTGCTCCTGCTCGACGAGCCCGCGACGGGGCTGGACATGGAGGCCGCCCGGCTCATCGGCGGCGTCATCGAGGAGGAGAGCGCGGCCGGTGTCACGGTGGTCCACGTCACCCACGACCTGGCCGCGGCCATGGCAGCCGGCCACTGCCTCCTGCTCGACGGCGGCCGGCTGGTCGCGCAGGGCCCGCCGGAGGAGGTGCTGACGCCGCGGGCGCTGCGCGGGGTGTTCGGCGGCCCGCGTCCACAGCCTGTGGGCACACGGGACCGCTGACGGACGGTGCCGGCCGGGGTCGAGCCCGTACGTGGCCGGGGCGCCGGCTCGCGCGCCGGCCCGGCGCCGAGGTGCTCGCGCGCCGGCCGGGCGCCGTGGTGCTTGCGGGACGGTCAGACCTCCTCGGCCAACCCGAGGTACATCACGCCGGCGTCGGCGGGGTTGAAGGCGATCGCGGTGACCCGGTCATAGGCGTTGTGCCGGGTGGTGACGCGCTCGCGCCAGGAGTCGTACCGGTAGATGTCGGTGCCGAGCGAGGACCATCCGGTGCCCCACACGAAATAGAGCACGCCCGGGTCCCTCGGGTGGGCGGCGAGCAGTGGCCCGTTGGGGATCGTGATGCCGTCGCCCTGGTCCACGACGGGGATGAAGCGGCGGCCGCCGTCCCACGAACGGTAGATGTGCCGGCCGCCGGACGGCGCTCCCGCCTCCAGCTCGCCGAGGTCGAGCCCCATCACGTACACGACGTTAGGCGAGGCGGGCGAGATCGCGGCGCTGAACACGTTGACCTTCGCACCGGTCGCGCTCAGCCCCTTCGGCGTCGTCCAGGTGCGCCCGCCGTTGAAGGTGACGCGGGCGGAGCCTGACGCGCCCAGCACCACGTGGTTGAGGTTGTGCGGGTCGAACACCGCCGTGTAGACGCTGCGCAGGTCGTCCTTGTCCCAGGCGGGCACGCCGATGGACCGCCACGTGCGCCCGCCGTCACGCGATTCGTGCAACTGCCCGTCGGCGTCGGCCACCCGCAGGCGGTCGCCGTGGCGGCGGTCGGCGCCGAGCCCGGCCAGCCTGCCGGCCGGCGAGGTGAGCGGCGTGACCCCGTCGGGCGTGGCCAGCGAGAGGTGGCCCGCGCGGTCCCACGCGTACGCCCGGTCGCCGCGGGCCGCGCTCAGCTCGGCGTTCGAGCCGGGCACCTCGCCCACCGGCTCCCACGTGCAGCCGGCGTCGGACGATCGCGACAGCCGGTTGCCGGACAGGGAGAGCAGGCTGTCAGGGCGCTCGAGCGCGACCAGGCCGCGGGTGTAGACGACAGGTTCCAGCTTCTTGCTGGTCGGGGTGAGGGTTGTGCCTTCGTCCCGCGTGTACGTCACCGTGCCGTCGCCGGTGACCGTCTCGCAGGAGGGCTGATGCCAGCGGCCGGAACCGTCGGCCGACGCGGGTGCCGCGGCCGACATGACCGCGAGCGCGGCCGTCAGCCCGATGGCGAGAGCCTTCTTCAAAGCTGCCTCCCTGGCAGGCATGGGTGCGGAACGGCAAAAGGTTCATGTCCCGTCCTACCGGGCGCGGATCGCCGAGGCCAGCTCAACGATTGGCAGCTTTGCGACATTTCATGAATATGACATGCTTGCGGATCGTGAACCCGCATGACAACGCACTCTCGGCCGTCGGCGTGGACGCCGAGGACGAGCAAATATATCGCGACCTGCTGCGCCGGCCCCGCGCGACCCTGCACGAGCTGGCCGCGCACACCGGGCGCACCACGGTGGCCCTGCGCCGCGCGTTCGCCCGGCTGGAGGCGCTGGGGCTGGTCAGCCGCATGGCGGGACGCCCGGTCCGCTTCCTCGCCACCCGTCCGGACGTGGCGGTGTCCGCCCTCATCTCGCGCAGGGAGGAAGGGCTGGCGCAGGCGCGGCTCGCGGCACTGGCCATGCTCGCCGAGACCCCGCGTGCGGAGAACGACTCCCCCGAGGAGCTCGTCGAGGTGGTCCAGGGCCGGGCGGCCGTGGTGCAGCGGTTCACGCAACTGCAGCAGGCGGCGACCGAGGAGGTCCTGGTGCTGGACCGGCCACCGTACGCGCAGGACCCCGGCGAGCAGAACGTCGCGGAGATGGAGCGCCTCGCGCACGGCGTGGTCGTCCGCGGCATCTACGACGCCTCCGCCCTGGAGATCCCCGGCAAGCTGCGCCTCGCCCAGGAGTCGGTGGCCGCGGGCGAGCAGGCCAGGGTCAGCCCCGAGGTGCCGATGAAGCTGGCCATCGCCGACCGCCGGACCGCGATCCTGCCGCTGAGCACCGACGAGTCCTCCCACGCCGACAGCGCGGTCATCGTGCACTCCTCGACGCTGCTCGACGCGCTGGTCGCCCTGTTCGAGGTGCTGTGGCGCTCGGCGCTGCCGCTGCCGGCCCGGCCGCTCGACGCACCCTCCGGCGAACCGGCGGACCTTCCCGACCCGGAACTGTTCACGCTGCTGGCCGCCGGGCTCAAGGACGAGGCCGTGGCCCGCCAGCTCGGCGTGAGCCTGCGTACGGTGCACCGGCGGGTCAGCGAGATGATGGAGCGGCTCGGCGCGCGCACCCGGTTCCAGGCGGGACTGCTAGCCGCCCGTCGCGGCTGGTGGGGCGAGGACCCCTCGGGGCGCGGCTAGGGGCTCTGTCCGATGAGCGAGGCCACGCCCCGTGTCGGTGATCGTCGGACGGAGAGGTTACCGGTCGGCCTCAGGCCGTCACGGCGAGCGGCGCCTTGGCCGCCGCCTTGGCGGCCTCCTCGTGCCAGCCCGTGGCGCCGATGTCGGCGAAGACGGCCGCGGCCTGCCGGAAGTATCGCCTGCTCTCCTCGCCCTCGCCCTCGCCCTCGACGTGCCCGAGTGCGAGGAGGACGCGGCCCTCGATCATCCTGTCACCCACCTGCCGGGCGAACCGCAACGCCCGCTGCAGGTCCTCGGCGGCGGCGGCCGGCTCCCCGCAGCCGAGCCGCGCCTCGCCCAGCGCGTGCAGCGTGTACGCCTGGCCCACCAGGTCCTTCAGGCCGATGGCGATGGCCAGCGCCTGCTCGCCGTCCCTGATGGCCTCGGCGTACAGGCCTTGGCGGCGGCGGACCTCCGCCCTGCGCTTGAGCAACTGAGCCTTGTTCACGTTGAGTATCTCGGTGAGGGCCAGCGCCCGATCCAGCAGGCGTGCGGCCTCCTCCAGCCGGTCCTCGAGCATGTGCACGTGCGAGACAAAGCCCAGGGCGTGCGCCAGGGCGGCGTTGTCGCCGAACCGCTCGAACAGCTCCATGGCACGTTCGATCTCCGCCCTGCCCTTGCCGAGGTCGCCCTGGATGAGATGGACGCTGCCGAGGTGGCGGAGCACGATGGCCTGGCCGGGCCCGTCGTCGAGTTGCTCGAAGAGGTCGAGCGCCTGGTACAGGAACCCGGCGGCCTGCGGAAGCCGCCGCAGGACGAGGTTGAGCGAGCCGACCGAGTACAACATGGCGGCCTGGCCCGGCAGGTGGGAGGCGGCCCGGCACGCTGCGAGGGCTCTGGTCGCGCAGGCCTCCCAGTCCGCGAAATAGGCACGGGACTCGAAAAGGTGCACGTAACTGGCCACGAGGTCGCGGCTCAGATCGGCGAGCCGCATATCGGCGCACTGTGACACCGCGGCGACGAGCGTCAGCCGCTCGCTCTCCAGCCACGCCAGCGGGTCGCTCAGCAACGCCGTCCAGGATGCCTTGTCGGGCAGCCAGCGTGGCGCGTCGCTGCTCGGGACCCTGGGGTACCGGGTGTCGTAGCGGATCTCGCGTGCCTGCTCCGCCAGGCCGAGCAGCCCGCTGAACACGCGGCACAGCGCGGCCGGCACGGCGTCGCGCGGGCCCTCGACCTCGGCCTGCTCGCGGGCGTACAGCCGGATCAGGTCATGGAAGCGGTAGCGCGGCTGGCCGGCTCCGTCGCTCCCGAGCGGCTGCAGCAGCTGCGCGTCCACCAGCTGTTCGAGCAACTGCTCCGCCTCCTGGACCGACGTGTCCAGCAGCGCCGCCGCCAGCCACGGCGCGAACCCGCACGGGGCGTCCACCATCGCGAGCCAGCGGAAGGCCAGGGCGGCGCGCGCCGACAACTCCCGGCAGGACAGCTCGATGCCGGCCCTGACCTCGAAGTCGCCGCGACTGAGATGGTCCAGCCGGTTGTGCTCGCAGGCCAGCCGCTCGACCATCTCGGTCAGCGACCACCGCGGCCGCGCCGTCAGCTTGGCCGCCGCGATGCGCAGCGGCAGCGGCGACCTGTCGCACAGCTCCACCAGCCGGGTCGCCGCCCCCTGCTCGGCCGACACCCGCTCGGTGCCCACCACCCGTTCGAGCAGTTCGACCGACTCCTTCTCGGTCAGGACGTCCAACGGCACCTGCAGCGCGCCGTGGCTCACGGTCAGCCCCTCCAGCCGGCGTCGCGAGGTGACGACCACGCAGCAGCCGGGTGTTCCGGGCAGCAGCGGGCGCACCTGCGCGGCCGACGCCGCGTTGTCCAGCACGACCAGCACCCGCTTGCCGCTCACGGCGCTGCGGAACAACGCGGCCCGCTCCTCCACCGTGGACGGGACATCCCGCCCCGGGACCCCGAGCGCGCGCAGGAACCGCTCCAGTACGGCCGACGGCTCCGCCGACCTGCGGTTGCGGTCGTAGCCGTGCAGGTTCGTGTACAGCTGACCGTCGGGGAACCGGTCGGCCGCCTCATGCGCCCACCGCAGGGCGAGCGAGGTCTTGCCCACCCCCGCGGCCCCGCTGATCACGGCCACCGGCAGGCCGTCCTCGCCCGGCCGCGTCAACCGGTCGAGCATCCGGAGCTGCGACGTACGGCCCACGAACGCGGAGACGGCGGGCGGCAACTGCGCCGGCCGGACCATGAGCGCCGTAGCGGGCCGGCCGCTCGTGCCCGTCGGTGTGGTGGAGCAGCCCGGCGCAGGAACGGGCGCGCCGGGCCTGGAAGCGGGCGCTCCGGCGTGTGCGGTGGTGGTCGGGCTGGGCAGCGTGGTGGTCGGGATGGATGGCGCGACGGCCGGGCCGGGCGGTGTGGTGGTCGGGTTGGGCGGTGCGGTGGGATTCGTGCGGGGCCGAACGGCCGTTGTGCGCCGGCGCGTCGTCCCGGCGGCGGGTGGGCCGGCCAGGATCGACTGCTGGAGGTCGCGAAGGGCCTGTCCAGGCTCCAGGCCGAGCTCGTCCAGCAGGCGCCTGCGCCCCTGCTGGTACGTCTCCAGCGCGTCGGCCTGCCGCCCCGAGCGCCACAGCGCCAGCATCAGCCGTTCGCGCAGCCCTTCGCGCAGCGGGTGCTCCTCCACCAGCACGGACAGCCGGCCCACGACCTCGCGGGCACGGCCGCAGGCCAGCTCCGCGTCGGCCCACTCCTCGGCGATGTCGAGCCGGGTGTTCTCCAGGCCGCGGGCGGCGGCGGCGATCTCGGTGGAGTCGATCTCGGACAGCACCGGGCCGCGCCACAGGTCGAGCGCCTTCGCCAGCGCGGCCGACGCCTCCTCGGGACGTTCCGCCCGCCGGGCGGCGCCGGCCTGCTGCCGGGCCTCGTACGCGTCCAGCCACACGCCGTCGGTGAGCAGGCGGTAGCCGACCTGCTCGGTGACGATCAGCTCCGCCTCGCGACCGGCGGCCCTGACGGCCTTGCGCAGCGCGTGGATGTGGATCGCGATCTGGTTGCGTGCCGACCCCGGCAGGTGTTCCCCCCAGACCGCGGACACCAGCCGGTCGAGCGGCACGATGCGCCCGGCGTCGAGCAGCAGGGCGGCGAGCAGTGAGCGCGGCCGCGGGCCGCCCAGCTTGACCGGACGCCCCAGGCAGCTCGCCTCCAGTGGCCCGAGGATCCGGAATTCCATCGGTGTTGTCATGTCATCCCCCGTGGTTCCGTTCGATTGCCTGCTCCCCCTGGCGATCGGGCCTTCTGAATCGCTTCGAAAGCGCATGTAAAGCCCGTGCGCTTAGCGTGGCACCTCGGTTCGGTCCGCTGTACCCGTTACGTAACAGGGAGTGCGGGAGGGCCATTGCTGCGATGAGGGTTTAGCGGGCCCCGCGATCAGGCAGGAGAAGGGCCCGTACGAACCCTGGAGCAGGAGATGACCGTGCACCATTTCACGATCGCGACCGTCGCCGAGGAGAGCGCCGACTTCCGCCGCGTGTTGTGGACGGGAGAGAAGAGCCAGCTGGTGATCATGACGATCCCGCCGGGCGGTGAGATCGGTGATGAGGTCCACGAGGGCATCGACCAGATCCTGACGTTCGTCTCAGGCGTGGGCGAGGCGCGGGTGGGCGGAGAGACGAGAGAGGTACGGCAGGGCGACCTGGTGGCCGTCCCTGCCGGGACGCGGCACAACTTCGTCAACACCGGTGTGAACCCTCTGGTCCTCTACACGGTGTACGGCCCGCCGGAACACGCTGACGGGGCCGTGCACAGGACCAAGGAGGAGGCCGACCGAGCCGAGCACTCCGCCTGACTCGCGCTAACGAGGAGCATCGAGGGCGAACGGGATGTTCCGCCACGGGCTGCCGGGGTCCTGGGTGAGGATGCGGTGCGGAGTGAGCGCGGACTCGTACATGTGGCCGAACGCCTCCTCGTCGAAGCGCAGCACCCGACCCAGGATGTATCCGGCGGAGAACGACTCCCACGTCCCGTACACCTGCCGGGTCAGCTCGCCGGCCTTGGCCACCACCTGCTCCACCTCGTACGGCTCCGCGAACCTGGCGCTGAGCCCCCAGCGGGCGAAGTTGACCGCCCGGCCGAAGTCGTAGCCGAGGGCCGAGCTCACGTACCCGTCGGGCGGCAGGATGCCGTCGGCGCGGAAGCGGTCCTCGTAGCGGACGATCCGGGCGATCAGCTGCATCATGGCGTCGATGCCGGGCGGGCCCATGCCCTTCTGGGTCAGCACGCCGGCCGCCGCCTGCTGCCACATCGACGGGTCGCGGTGCGAGCCGGGGTACTGGCGGGACAGGTCGTCTCTCACCTGGAGCAGGAACTCCGGCTCGACCGGGCTGTTGCGGCCCTCCAGCAGGGCGGTGACCTGCGTCTGCCAGCCGGACCTGTCGGTGACGCCCCAGGACTCGCGCAGGGTCTCGACGTCGCCCTCGTAGTGGCTGTAGACGTCGCCGACCTCGTTCCAGATCACCCCGTTGTGCACGGCGAGGTGCCCGCCGCAGGCCAGCCCGTGGGCGAGCGGCCCGTGCAGGGGGCCGGTGTACTTGGTGAGCAGCTGGTCGGCGTCGTGCCCGCGCTTCGGGACACTCTTCTTCAGCGACTTCCAGTGCCGGCGCTTGCGCTTGGCGTCGGGGAAGTACGTCCCCGACGGGCTCCCCGGGTTGACCAGCATCCCCTGCAGCTCGCCGCCCCACCATTCCTCGGGCGGGAAGGGCAGCGAGACCTCGCAGGCGACGGCGTCGTGCCGCCTTTGCGGCAGCTCGCCCCGCGTGTAGACGACCAGGCATTCCTTGCCCTCGGGGCCCTGCTCGGGCAGCCAGTTGACCACCAGCTTGCGGTTGTCGACCCGGTCCTTCGGCTTGTAGGAGAACGTGTCGACGCCGAGCAGGACGCTGACGTAGGCGTCCCAGTCGCCGCGCGACTTGGCCTCGAACAAGGCCCTTTCGACGTCGGTCGGCGGCACCCAGGTAGCCCCCTGGCCCGACGGGTTGTTGATCGGCATTCCCATGCGGGCAAACATTAGTGAACGAAAGCCACCTAAACGGTGGAAATTACAGGTCGTTGCCCGCGTACGACAGGTTGAAGCTCTTGTTGACCAGCGGAAAGTCCGGCACGATCGCCCCCTTGAGCGCGAGCGGCAGCGCCGGCCAGTTGAAGAACGACGGATCGACGACCTTGATCCGCTCCCGCCCGCCGCCGGCGCCCAGCTGCACCCGGTGCACGATCGTGCCGCGCGTGTGCCTGAGCGCGAGCTCGGAGATCTCCGCCACGTCGGCGGCGACGCTCGCGAGCTCCGCGGGGCCGGGCAGGTCGTCAGGGAGGCGGGCGCCTGGTCTCGGCGTCCCGGAGCTCGGCCAGCAGCTTGCCCTGTCCGGCGATCACGTCGGTGAGGATCCGGCGTGCCGAACGCATCAGCTCGGCCACGTCTCCGCTGCTCAGGACGTAGACGACGGTGGCGCCCTCGCGGGTCGCCGTCACGATCCCTTCGTCGCCGGGCTCCACGGTGACCCCGTGCTCCCTGGTCAGGTGACTCCATGCTCCGACCCTTGAGCAGCAATGCAACACATAATGTCGGCAATTGAAGATTTCTTCAATACGGAAGCTGCATAAGCCCGCATGGTTCACATGCGGGCTGCAGGTCGTGCGGGAGAGGTCCGGAGCGCCGGGGCGTCAGGCCTTGCGGCCGACACCGCCGTAGAGCCACTTCGTGGCCTGCGGAGCCGGGTCGGAGGGGTCCGGGTGCCAGGCGTCGATGGTCACCAGGCCCGGCTCGACCAGGTCGAAGCCGTCGAAGAAGCGAGCGATCTCCTCGCGCTCGCGGAAGAAGATCGGCGTCGGCGTCCTGGCGTACACGGCCTCGATCTGCGCGACCGCCTCCGGCGGGTGGTTCTCGGTGGTGACGTGGGTGGCCGTGAGGTGGCTGCCGGACGGCAGGGCGTCGAGCAGCTGGCGCATGATCGGGCCGCGTTCGTCCAGTGTGAGGAAGTGCACCATGGCGATCATGAGGACGCCGACCGGCTCGTTGAAGTCGATCAGCTTGACCGTTTCTGGATGCCCGAGCACGTCGGCGGGGCGCCGCATGTCGGCAGCGGCCACGCTGGTGTTGTCGTCGGTCGCCAGCAGCGCACGGCCGTGCTGCAGCACCACCGGGTCGTTGTCGACGTAGACCACGCGGGCGTCGGGGGTGATCTCCTGGGCGATCTGGTGGGTGTTGCCCACGGTCGGCAGGCCGGAGCCGATGTCGATGAACTGCCGGACACCCTGGCGGGCCATGTGGCGCACGGCGCGGCGCAGGAACGCGCGGTTCTCCTGGGCGAGCCGGCGGATCTCCGGCATGGCCTTCTCGACCTGGCGCACGGCCTCCCGGTCCACCTCGAAGTTGTCCTTCCCTCCGAGGTAGTAGTCGTACATGCGGGCGACACTCGGCCTGGTGACGTCGATGCCCGCCGCTCCGTTAGGCTTCTGCTCCACCATTTCCCCGACCTCCACGGTAGATCATTTCTTACTCAAGTTAGCGCAATCGGGTAGTGCGGGGAGTAAGGAAAGCCGCAATCGACACCGAACCCGCCAAAGACCCCGGACGGTGTGATCGTGTACCCGGAGGACACTCCGCACCGCACGCAAGCGCCGCGCTGGGCGCAGCCGCGACCTCATGCACAGCGCCGCCCGCGGGCGATAGTTTCGCTCGTGTGTCACGCCCGAAAGGATTCTGGCTGGGCAACCTGAAGCCCCGGATCGCGGCTCCACTCCCTGACGGGTGGCAGCCGTGGCCTTTGTGCCAGTTCATCCTGAAACTACACAGCAGATGCGATCTAAGCTGCGATTACTGTTATGTCTATGAAATGGCCGACCAGAGCTGGAAATCCCAGCCGCGACGGGCGTCCAAGAGCGTCATCGCGCACACGGCCTCCCGCATCGCCGAGCACGCTCACGCGCACCGGATGCCCTCCGTCCACCTGATCCTGCACGGCGGGGAGCCACTCCTCGCCGGCCCCGGCCACATCGCCCACACCGTCCAGGCCGTCAGGCAGGCGCTGGGCCCCGACGTCCGCCTCGACGTCAGCCTGCAGACCAACGCCATGCGCCTGGACGAGGAGTTCCTGCGGTTGTTCGACGAGCTCGGCGTCCGCGTGGGCGTCAGCCTCGACGGCGACGCCGCGGGCCACGACCGGCACCGGCGGCGGGCCGACGGCCGGGGCAGCCACGCCACGGTCACCGCCGCGCTCGGCCTGCTCGGCGGCCGTTACCGTCACCTGTTCGGCGGCCTGCTCTGCACCGTCGACGCGCGCAACGACCCCATCGCGACCTACGAGGCGCTGCTGGAGTCGCGGCCGCCCAGGATCGACTTCCTGCTGCCGCACGGCAACTGGGCGGAGCCGCCGCCCGGGCTGGGCGACGGCGGCACGCCGTACGCCGACTGGCTCATCCCGATCTTCGACCGCTGGTACGCCGCGCCGCGCCGCGAGACGGAGGTCCGGCTCTTCGACGACGTCCTGCGGCTGCTCATGGGCGGCGCGTCGTCGAGCGAGGCGGTCGGCCTGAGCCCCGCGAGGATGGTGGTCATCGAGGCCGACGGCGCCATCCAGCAGTCCGACACGCTGAAGTCGGCCTACCCGGGCGCACCCGACACCGGCTTCCACGTCGCCCGCGACACCTTCGACGCCGTCCTGCGGCATCCGGCCGTCATGGCCCGCCAGCTCGGCCGCGACTCCCTCGCGACCGCCTGCCAGGACTGCCCCATCGTGCCGGTCTGCGGCGGCGGCCTCTACGCGCACCGCTACGACCCCGGCAGCGGGTTCGTCAACCCGTCGGTCTACTGCCGGGACCTGTTCCGCCTCATCACTCACATCCGCGGCGTGGTCGAGCATGACGTCGCCGCACTCCTGGAAGGCCGCCGATGAGTCTCAAGCACCACGTCATCCCGGAGGAGCACTTCCTGGCGCTGGCAGCGGGCGCGGGCGGCGCCGAGGCGGCTCACCTACTGGCGCGCGCCCAGTACAGCAAACACGTGCTGCTCGTGCACGGAGTGGCCACCGCCGCGCGCACCGCAGGACATCCAGGGGCCGGTCCGGCCGCGCGGGCGTACGCGCTGCTCAAGCGGGCGCAGCAGCACCACAAGGAGGCGGCGGACGCCGTGCTGCGCCACCCTGCCGTGGGCGCCTGGGCCTGGCGCACCTACCACGCCCTGTCCAGGTCGGTGGACGGCCATTCCCCTGCGCGGCTCGCGGCGGTCGCGGCCGCGGCCGCCGTACGGGCGGGGATGGACTTCTCGATCGAGGTGCCCGTCGAGGACGGCGGCGCCATGCTGCCCTCGCTCGGCCGCGCCCTGTGCGCCGGCCCGACCGCGCTCGTCCGGCGGGAGGGCGGGCCCGCGGAGGTCATCTCGGCCGGCGAGACGGTCAGGATCCCCGACGACCCCCACGTCGACGGGCCCGGCTGGGAGGCGCTGCGCGTTCTGTCGACGATGTCGGGCGGGCGGCGTGTCGCCCTGTGCGTGGACGACCTCGACCCCTACCGGATGCCGGGAGCACGCCTGTTCGCGCGGCGGTTGTCCGGCGAGGAGCTCGACCTGTGGCGTGCCGCCCTGCGGGGGGCCTGGGAACTGCTGGTCGACCACCACTGGACCATCGCCGCCGAGGTCTGCGCCGTCACGCGCGTGCTGACGCCACTGACCGACGTCCCCGGCGACCAGATCAGCGGCAGCTCCCGCGAGGCGTTCGGCTGCGTCGCGCTGTCCACGCCGCCCGACGCGACGACGCTCGCGCTCACGTTCGCCCACGAGGTCCAGCACGGGAAGTTGTCGGCGCTGCTCGACGTCGTCCCGCTGCTGCGCCCGTCGGGCGACAACCGCTACTACGCGCCGTGGCGTGACGATCCGCGCCCGCTGGGCGGGCTGTTCCAGGGGGCCTACGCCTATGTCGGCGTCAGCGGCTTCTGGCGCAGGCAGCGGCTGCTCGAACACGGCGAGGCGGCGCTGGCCGCGACCGCCGAGTTCTACCGCTGGCGCGAGGCCGCGGAGGGCGCCACCCGGGAGATCGCCGCGAGCGGCTACCTCACCCCGCGCGGCGAGCGTTTCGTCGCCGGGATGGCCGCGACCCTGGCGGCGTGGCGCGACGAGGAGGTCTCCGACGCGGCCATCGAGAAGGCCCGCGAGGACGCGGCCGCCCACCGGGAGGAGTGGCGGCGCCGCAACGGCCTCACGCCGCCGACTCCAGACGGTGTGACAGTTCCTGGATGAACGCGCGGGCGTCGCCCCACCAGACGGCCGCGCGCATGTTGAGCCGGGCGATCCTGGCGAGGTGATATCCCCTGGCGGATTCGTCCATCCCGCCGGGATCGGGGTCGTGCAGGACGACGGTGTTCCTCCTGGAAGGCGAGACGCCCGCCAGGAGGGACATCAGCATCCCGTACGACGCCGACCGCGGGTTGTGGCCGAGCATCAGGAACGGGTACGTGACCAGCGCCCCGAGGATGTCGGCCGACCATTTCCCGTACTCCACGCGCAGGCACCTGACACGGTCGCGCTCCGACAACACCAGCGAGCCCGGTACGTCGTACGATCCCGCCAGGTGGCACACCAGCGGTCGTTCTGGCGTGGGGGCGACCACCGGCTCGGTGACGGAGAGCTCCGGCCGCCACGGCGGCACCTTCACCACGGGTTCCCTGCCCGCCCGGAGCAGCGCCTTCGTGAGCTGGTCGTGGTAGGCGGTGGTGAGGTAGGAGGTGGCCGGGATCTCCGCCAGGAACGCGTAGGGGTCCTCCTCGTCGTCGGGCCGCTCCCATTCGTCGCGCAGGGCGGCCAGCAGTTCCTCGGCCATGGCCGCCCGGTCCGGCAGCGTCACCGCGTAGTCGAGCACGGACTCGAAGTTCCAGGCGTCCGGGAACGGATAGCCGAGCCGGCCGGCCCACTCCCAGCTCAGCGCCCGCACCCTGGCGGCCTTGCGCCGTGAGATGCCGGGGCCGACGACCGGGGTGCAGTCGCCCGTGGTCACCCGGTAGATCAGCCGGGGCCAGTCGTCGCCCTCCATGGTCCTGGCCATGAGCGTGCCGCGCCGCACGGGCGGGACGGGCACGGGTTCGGGGGCGGTCCCGCCCGCCGCCGGCGGTGAGGCGGCCAGCTCGGCGCCGGCGTACCGTTCGGCGCTCTCGGCGTCGCCGATCACCTGGAAGTACCGGACGAGCTTGGCCACGAACGCCCGCACGTCACGGTCGGCGCAGCCGGCCAGGGACGACGCCTCCGCATGGCCGGCCAGCTCGGCGTAGCGGGCAAGCGCCGCACGGTTCTCCGGATCCCCGCAGTCGGACCCGGCCAGCAGCAGGTGCACGTCATGCCGGACCCGCTCGCTCTCCGCGTCGGACAACCGCTTCCTGATCGTCGTCTGGAGCAGGCGGTGCATCTGGACGGTGCCCTGGCTCGCCAGCCTCATGAACCCGTACCGGGTGAGCATCCTGATCGCGGTGTCGGCCAGCACCGGGTCCTGGAACACGCCGACCGTGCCGCCCGACAGGGGCAGGCTCCCCTGGAGCAGCAGGTGGCGCGAGATCGACTCCGGCCGCAGGAAGGCGCAGCGCTGGAGTAGGTGGAGCGCCTCCGGGTGGGTCTGCCCGAGCGTCTCGAAGCCGAGGGCCCACGCCGAGGCGAGGCCGCGCCCGTAGTCGACCGGCGGGAGCTCGTCGAGCACACGTCCCGGCTGCTGGCGCAGCCGCGCGACGTAGGCACCGGGCGTCAGGCCGGAGCTCTTCATGTAGCTGCCCGCCTGGACGATGCCGAGCGGCAGGTCGCCGAGTTCCTCGGCCACCCGGGCCGCCTCCTCGGCGGAGATCCCGGGGACGCGCCAGGTGAGCAGCTCGACGCTGTCCTCGCGGTCGAACACCCCGACCTCGATGGCCGCGGCCACTTCGTCCCAGGCGGGGTCACGCGAGGTGATGAGCACGTGCCCCGGCCCGCCGTGCGGCAGGAACGCACCGAGGGTGTCGGGATGCCCGGCGTTGTCGAAGACGAGCAGCCACGGCGCACAACCGGGATCCTCCCGCAGCAGCTTCAGCGTCTCGGCCACGATCTCCGCCTCACCGGCGCCGTGGACGAGCTGTTTGCCCAGCGTGGCCAGGTCGGTCCTGATCTGCGTCGGCGGCTCGGCCCTGATCCAGAAAACGATCGAGTACCTCGACGAGTGCCGGTGAATGTACTCGGACGCGAGCTGGGTCTTGCCGTGGCCGCCCGGCCCCAGCAGGCACACCGGCCAGTCGGTCTGCGCGGCCATCTTGGCCTCCAGCTCCGCCATCAGCGCATGGCGGCCGGAGAAGTGGCCCCTGGCCGGTGGCCTGCCGCCCATGATCCGCGGCCGGGAGTCCTCCGCGTCGTCCTGAGGCGGCTCGGGCGTCTGGCTGACGGCCGCCGACAGCGCCTTGTGCCGCCCGAGCCAGGTGTCGAGGAACTCCGCCTCGTCGGAGGCGAGCTCCACCCCGTGGCGGCGCCCGTACGCGAGGCAGGCGCGGACGTAGGCGTCGACCAGCGGCCAGGCCGGCGGGCGGCGGCGCTCGCCCTCCAGGAGGCCGTGCACGGTGCTGGACGGCAGCTTCGCGGGGTTCAGCCGTTGCAGCTCGCGATAGGGCGGGGTGCCGACGTCGGCGCGCAGCTCGCTCAGGGCGGCGATGAACGCCTGGAGTGGGTCGTCGCCGTCGGCGTTCATCGGCGGCTGCCTTTCCGCTGCGGGAGATCCCGGATCGTCCGGGGAGCGTCCGTGGTCATCCGCCTTCCCACGCTACTGGGCCGATCCGGTGTGCCGGGTCGTCCAGATCTTTCCGGCATCGACCCGGTCCGTTGCGGGACATCGTGCCGCTCGTCTGTCCTGGTCACAGGACGCCACACAAGGAGGCACGATGCGGTACGAGATCGTCCTGGTCATCTTCGCCGCCCCTTTTCTGCTGGGCGCACTGCGTTTCTGCATCCTGTTCATGGGGCTGCGGCTCACGCTCCGCCAAGCGCGCCGGGTCGATGGGCCGCGGCTCTATCACGACTTCGTCTCAGCGATGAAAGGGGAGCCGGGTCAGATGGGCGGCGGATCGAAATCCCCGTCCATTCTCGAACGCTCGGCCAGCGCGAGGCGGGCGTCGGGATGATCGAGGCCCATCGTGGCGGCATAACCCTGTCCGGCCTCCTCCAGCAGCGCCTCGGCCTCCTCCTCGTAGCCGGACGCCAGGATGTCGAGAGCGTGGTTGGTCATGCAGGCGAGCAGCAGCGGATAACCGTCGGCGAAGAGCCTGCGCAGCCGTTCGAGCGTGTCGTGGCCGAGTCGCCTGGCGCCCTCGATGTCGCCCGCCGCCGCGTGGTCGCTGGCGAGGTTGAGGGCGCAGGTGAGGGTGTAGTGGTGGTCGCGGCCGAGCCTGCGGTCGAGCCCGGCCAGCGCCGCCTCGTCGGTGGCCCTGGCCGCCCCGGCGTCGCCGCGCAGCCGCTGGAGGATGGCCAGGTTGGTGGCGCAGCCGTAGACGTAGGGGTGGTCGTGGCCGTAGAGGGACTCGTACCTCGCCACCGCCTGCAGCGCGATCTCGTAGGCGGCGTCGACGTCGCCCACCGTGCGCAGGGCGTTGGACAGGTTGCTGGCGGCGGCGACGGTGTCGGGATGGTGGTCGCCCATGATGCGCTGCAGGCGGGCGTGCACGTCCTTGGCCAGTTCGAGCGAGGCGTCCAGGTCTCCCGCGCGGCGCTTGGCGATCGACAGGTCACGGGCGGTGCGCAGGGTCCACAGGTGCTCGGCGTCGAGCTCGTTCACGCCGTAGGCGTAGGCCTCCTCGCCGAGGGCCACCGCCTCCAGGGCGTTGCCGTCGAGCCGGACCGCTCGTGCCAGGCCGTTCCAGGCGTTGAGCACGTCGGCCTCGCCGATCTTCTCCTTGCTGCGGCTCTGCTGTCTGTGCACGTGGTCGTACAGCGCCCTGGCCCCGGCGTAGTCGCTGTTGAGGCCGTAGTCGATGGCGAGGTTGTTCATGATCTGCAGGGTGGCCGGGGCATCCTCGCCGAACACGTGCGCGTGCTGGGCGCGCAGGCGTTCGTCGAGCTCCCGCGCCGAGGACCAGTCGCCGACCGCCCGTAGGTCGGCCGCGAAACCGCTGCTGAGCACGAGGGTCTCGGGGTTCTCCTGGCCGAGCGTCGCGGTCATCTTCGACAGCGTGGCGCTGTCGAGGTCGTAGGCCGCGCGGTATTCGCCGAGCTCGCGGATGATGGCGCCGAGATGGCGCTGGGCGATCAGCACGTCGAGGTGGCCGGGCCCCGACACGGTGGTCCACCTCTCGACGAACTGCTCGGCGAAGGTGCGGGCCGACTGGTAGTTGCCGGACCGGTAGAGGTAGTAGACCACGTCGCGCACCAGGGCCCGCACGTTCGCGTCGAGGCAGTCGGCGACCTGCGAGGGCAGGATGTGCGCGATGAGGTCGTTGTAGCGCGGCCAGTTGGCCCGCTCGTCGGGGTTGGCGGGCGCGGCGCCGGCCAGCAGGAGGTGCACCTCGTGCTGGTAGCGGCCGCGGTCGTCCTCGTCGAGTTCTTCGCGCAGCAGGGCCTGGACCAGCCGGTGCACCTGGATGGTGCGGGCCTGGGAGTCGATGGTCGCCAGGGCGAACCTGCCCAGCTCCCTGATCGCCCGGGTGAGCAGGATCGTGTCGCTGAAGATGCCGCTCAGCCTGGCGTCGGACGTCTGGTGGCCGGCCAGGCGGAAGACGTCGCGCGGGATCGGCTCGGGACCGAAGAACGCGCAGCAGCGCAGCACGTCGACGGCCTCAGGAAGCTTGCTGCGCAGCTGCGCGACCGACAGCGCCCAGGCGGCGGTCATCGGCATCGGATATTCCGACGGTTTGCTCTCCGACAGCAGCGCGCTCGTCTGCTCCTTCAGCAGCCGCAGGTAGTCCTCGACCGAGATGCCGGTCTCGACGTGCAGGGCGCCCGCCTGCTCCAGCGCGAGCGGCAGGTCGCCGAGCTCCTCGGCGAGCAGGTCGGCGTCGGAGAGGGACAACGACGCGCGCCTGGACAGGAACTCCACGCTCTCGTCCCGCGTGAAGACGTCGACGGCGACGGTGTCGACGATGCCCTGCCAGCGATGGTTGCGGGAGGTGATGATGACCTGCCCGGGGCCCTGCGGGATGAGGTCGCTGATCTCCTCGGGCTGGTCGGCGTTGTCGAAGACGAGCAGCCAGCGATCGAAAGGCTCGCCGCGCCGCAGCGCGTCGAGCACCGCCTCGGCCGCGTCTTCCGCGCCGCTCCTGGTGGCGGCCTGCAGCCCGAGGTACGGGGCCAGGCCGGCGAGCGAGGACTTGACGAGGACCGGCTGGTCGGCAGGAATCCACCAGACGACGTCATAGTCCGTTTTGTACCTATGTGCGTACTCAACGGCCAATTGGGTCTTTCCCACGCCGCCGAGGCCGTGCAGGGCATGCGGCACCACGGCGGTCACCTCGGTGGACAGGCCCGCGTGCAGTCGTTCGAGCAGAACCGACCGGCCGGTGAAGTTGACGTTGCGGGAAGGGACTTTGCCCCAGACTTCTGGTGCTCGCCCCGGTCTGGCCGGCTCCGACTGCGAACCTGTCACGTCATCGCCTCCGTTGCCCGATATCCGGCGACATTAGCTTAAAGCTTTTCCCGTCGCCGAAACATAACGTCAAGGGCATCTCATTGCACCGACCGGTCGGTACTTGCCGTAAAGTCAGGCGTGCTGCTCTGTGTACCGGAAAGCGTCGTAGGGGTTCGAATGAGTGACGAATCGGCCGAAACTGGGCTGGTCGACGTGGGCGGCCTGACACTCGCCGACCTCGAGGGCCTGGACGAGTCGGCCCTGAGCCACGCGCTGCGCGCGTTGCTGAAGCCGGGCGACGAGGCGATGGGCCCGATCGCCGGGTTCAGCCAGAGCATCGACGGGGTCGCAAGCAGTAGTTGACAATAGGGTCGCACCTCACTCCACGCCGCCACCGACGTGCCAGGAGAAGGCGATCCGATGAAGGACTCCGACTGGGCCCGGCTGATCGACCAGCTCCGCACCGGTGACTGCACGCCGTTCATCGGCTCGGGGGCCGGCGAGGGCACCCTCCTGACGAACGCCGAGCTGAGCCGCACGTGGGCGGCCCGCTACGACTATCCGTTCGCCGACGACGCGGACCTGGCCCGGGTGATGCAGTACGCCCGCGACCTGCTCGGCGACTCCACCACGCTGAAGCAGCGGCTCGGCCACGAGCTCGCCGCGATGGGCCCGCCCGACTTCACGGCGCCGGGCGAAATTCACGCCGGCATCGCCCGGTTTCCCATTCCGGTGTTCCTGACCACCAATTACGACGACTTTCTTTCCCGGGCGCTGCGCGGCTCGGGAAAGGAACCCAGCGCGGCGATATGTCCATGGCACGAGGGCGTGCCGTACGACCGGGATTTGTTCGAACGCGGCGCGGGAATGCGCCCCGACGCCAACCGGCCCGTCGTCTACCATCTCCACGGCAGCACGCGCGTCCCGTCGTCCATCGTGCTGACCGAGGACGACCACATCGAGTTCCTGGTGCACATGACGACCGCCAGGGCACAGAACAACCGGCACGTCATCCCCCCGATCATCCTCGACGCGCTGGCGAACCGGCCCCTGCTCTTCCTCGGCTACTCCCTTCACGAATGGACCTTCCGGGTGCTGTTCCACGGCCTCATCCGGCGCTACCCGGCCATCGGCCGCCGGCGCCACGTCAGCGTCCAGCTCGAACCGCTGGGCGAGGACGTGAAGCCGGGAGCGGAGTTACGCGCCAAGTCCTATCTCGCCCGCTATTTCGACGGCTGGGAGGTCTCCGTCTTCTGGGGCACCCCCCGCCAGTTCTGCGAGGAACTGGAGCAGCGGATGGGGCCCCGGTCGTGATCGGCGGCCACGAGAGCGAACCCTACGTCGGGTTGCGCTCCTACACGAGCGAGGACCACGAACGGTTCTTCGGCCGCGACCAGACGGCCTACGCGATCTCCGTGTTGTGGCAGGCGCACCGGCTGACGATGTTGCACGGCCCCTCGGGCGTCGGCAAGACGTCCGTGCTGGAGGCGGGGGTGCTGCACGAGCTGGCGGACCACCGCGTGGACGTGCTGCCGATCGGCCGGCTGTCGCACGGATCCGCCTTCCCGATGGCCGCGCTCTCCGAACGTAACCCGTTCACCGTGGCGCTGCTGTCGTCGTGGTCGCCCGGCGAGTCACTGACGCGGCTGTCCGGGCTCACCATCCGCCAGTTCCTGCGGCGCCGCGGCCCCCGCACCGACAAGTACGGCGACCCCGTCCCCATCCTCGCGGCCATCGACCAGGCGGAGGAGCTGTTCTTCGACTTCCCGCACCGCCAGGCCTTCCGCGACCCGTTCATCGCCCAGCTGGCCGACGCCCTCGACGACAACCAGGACCTGCGCCTGCTCCTGTCGATCAAGGAGGACTACCTCGCCAGGCTCATGGCCCACAGGGAGCGGCTGAGCGGAGGGGGCAACGCCGCGGAGTTCGCCCTGGCGCCGCTGACCGAGCAGGAGGCGCTCGTCGCGGTCCGCGAGCCGCTCGTGGGAACGGGGCGCTCCTACGCGCCGCGCGCCGCCGAGGCGCTGGTCAGGGAGCTGCGCACGGTCAGACTGCAGGGCGTGAACGGCACGACGTCCTACGAGGTCGACACCGTGGAGCCGGTCACGCTGCAGATCGTCTGCTCCTCATTGTGGCGCTCGTGCCCCGAGGACCTGCGGGTGATCACCCCCGAGTACGTGGAGCGGCACGCCGACGTCGACCGTTCGCTCGGCGACTTCCTCGACCGGGCTCTCGCCGAGACCGCGCACGACCACGACATCTCCGTCGACGAGCTGACCACGTGGCTGCGGGAGACGTTCATCACGGAGCTCGGCACCCGCGGCACCGCGTACGAGGGCGAGACCCAGACCGCGGGCATGCCGAACACGGTGGTGAAGGCGCTCGTCGACCGGCACGTGCTCAAGGTGGAGGTGCGCTCGGGCTCGCGCTGGTGCGAGCTGCAGCACGACGGGCTGGTCCAGCCGGTCCAGCGGGCGCGCGGCGGCTCGGCGGCCAGACCGGGCGAGGGCCAGGCGTCCGTCAGCGCCGCCGAGTACCTGCGCGTGGCGGAGCAGGTGCTGGCCGACGGCGACCTCACCCTGGCGGAGACGCACGCCACGAAGGCCAAGGCGACGTGCGGGCAGGACGAGCCGCGTACGCGGGCGGAGATCGAGTCCTTCCTCGGCAATCTGGCCTACGAGCAGGGCGACTGGGCCACCGCCGAGTCCTGCTACAAGCAGGCCAGCCAGGTGTACGAGCGGCTGGGAGACACGGCGGCGGTGGGCCGGCTGCTCGCGGCGGCGGGCCGGGTCATCCTCTACCAGGGCCGCGCGTACGAGGCTGTCGACGAGCTGCAGTCGGCGGTCGGACGGGTGCCGAACGACCTGACGGTGCGGGTGGAGCTGGCGATGACCGTGTGGCACGCGGGCGATCCGAGGGCCGCGCTGCCCATCCTCCACGGCGTGCTCGCCGCGGACGGTGACACGCCCCTGGCGTTGCAGGCGCGGGGCGAGATCCTGGCCGACCTCGGCAGGCCCGTACCGGCGCTGCGCGACCTCGACCGGGTGCGGCAGCCGGAGGAGCCGGCCACCATCGCCGCCAGGGCGCTGGCGCTGGCCGAGCTCGACCGGACCGAGGAGGCCGCCACCGAACTGGAGGTGGCCCTGGTCGCGGGGCGCGACCAGGGCCTGGTGGCCTATCTGTGCGCGCGGGCGCTGAGGCGGATGGGGGACGGGGAACGTGCCGCGCGGGTGGCCAGGGACGCGAGCAGGCCGCCGCTCACGGCGTACCAGCGGCAGGTGCTGGCGGACCTGTGGTAGGCGACCTGGCGGGGGTCAGGGGAGGGTGACGTAGTCGCCGAGGAAGGCGCGGGCCGATGGGGTGTCCAGGCGGTAGTCGTAGTTGGTGCCCGTGCATGCGTCGTCGGCGCCGCTGATCGAGGTGGCGACGAGCAGGTGCGACTCGGAGCCACCCAGGAAGTTGGGGCCGCCGGAGTCGCCGAAGCACGTGCTGCCGTCGCCTTCCGACTGCAGCGACAGGTCCAGCCACCGGCGTGAGAGGTTCTTGAAGGAGATGGTGGCCTGGTAGCGGGTGTCCGGGTAGTTGAAGCGGGTTTCGCGCTTCTTCCTGGTGGGGTCGAGCGAGCCGTAGCCGACCGGGGTGAAGGATGACTTCTGCAGTTCGCCGTCGGCTTCGAGCCGGTCGAGCAGTCCTTTGCTGGGGAGCCGGGCGGGCTTGATGCCCGGGATGGGGTCGTCGAACAGCACCACGGCCATGTCGTGCAGCGCCGACTCGTCCTTGAACCGGGGGTCCGGCACGTAACGCCCGGTGTAGTACGTGCTTCCCGGACGGTAGCGGTCCTCGAAGGTGACCCGGACGGTCTTCTGGCCGGGCTCCCCGCAGTGGGCGGCGGTGAGGAAGACGGTGGGCGAGATGAGCGTGCCGGTGCAGTAGGCCGACGAACCGTCGGGGTGCGCCTTCTTCGCGACGAGCGCGCCCACCTCGGGGTGTGCGTTTCCGTCGGCGACGCCGTTGGTGATGGCCGCTGCCGGCGCGGAGGGACTCATGATCAATGCAGCAAAAATCATGACAAATAGGACGAAACGCATTAAAAAAGTATAAACGCCTCTGCCTGATGCATGAAGATGCGGGGAAAAGATCTACTCGCGCCCTTTCCGGCCTGGATCCGGAGCGGATCCAGGCCGGGAACACCGTCAGAGCGCGTTGGTGTTCTGGGCGGCGCGGTAGACGGCCATCGCCTCGTCGCCGAAGAACGGGCCGAACATGAAGTCCGGCGCGAAGTTGTACTTGAAGCTGTTGACGGAGTTCAGCCAGCCCAGCCCCGTGGACTCGTCGAACCCTTGGAACCACGGGCCGCCGCTGGCCCCGCCGGTCATGTTGCAGCGCAGCCCGAGATCCCGCGTCTGCACGGTGTCGTTGAACGAGCGCCCGCTGCAGTAGATCAGCTCCGAGCCGTCGAACGGCTCCGCGGCCGGGTATCCGAAGGAGAACATCTGCCGGATCCTCGGCTGGTTGAACGCCACCCCCTGCCCGCCCACGACGTCGGTCAGCGTCCGGTTCTGCAGCGGGGCGACCACGGCGGCGCCGACGTCGAAGTTGATGTCCTCGCGGGCGTTCCACTGCTGGGTCGTCAGCAACCTGCTGGCCACCCAGGTGCCGAACGGCCGCCGCCCGTCGTCGAACGCCGGGACGAACGCCCAGTTGCGGTGGAACCGGCCGTTCAGCTTCACGCAGTGCCCCGCGGTCATCACCACGCTCTCGTTCGTGCTGGTCACGGCCGTGCCCGAGCAGGAGGAGTTCTGGCCGTCGGCGGTGGTGAAGAACACCCGGCCGGTGGTGCGCACCACGGCGCCTTCGTCGGTCCACTGCAGGCCGGGACTGTTGGGCACCGCGGCCTGCCGTTCGACGGCCGAGGTGCCGGCGGCCGACCACGGGGCGCCGCGGGACGGGGTGATGGAGGAACCGCGCGTGGTCCGCGAGCCGCGGGTACGGGTGGTGGTGCCGCGCGCCGACCACGGATCGCCCAGGGAAGGCTGTTCCGACCGGGCGGTGCGCCGGGGCGCGGGCGACGACAGCGGCTGCGCCGCCAGCATGCGCTGCCGGGTCCAGTACTGCGAGACGGTCCTGCGTTCCGACCACGAGTCCGTGGCCGACCACCTGACGGGCCCGTCGCGGTCCGGGCCGTTCCTGGCGCCGGCCTGCGCGGCCCCCGCGGGCGCCAGGGCGCCGGCCACGAGCGCGGCGGCGGAGAGCAGGGCGACTCTGCGGTGCATTACGTACCTCCCGAAAACCGGAATCTGCCGATTGGAGGTACGCATGGCGACATCGATGTCGCTCAAGGCATACGCAGATTGATATGACAGCACTACGCCGTGGAACGACCGGAAGACCCAGCGTCACCGCCGGGGTGCGCTCGCCGGGCTAGCGGTGGTGCTCGGCCAGCAGCCGTCCGTTGTGCCGGATCTGGACCGCCTCGTACGGGCAGAGCTGCCGCGTCAGGTACGTCCTCGCGATCGCGTCGGCGTCGGCCCGGTTCACGCCCCACCCGACGGTGCTCCAGCGTGCGCGGCCGTCGTCTCCTGTGGTGTCCAGGACGACGATCTCGAAGAGTTGTCCGGTGATCGGAGGCGTGCAGGCGGTGTGCCCGCGGTATTCCTCGCGTGGACGGTGCGGGACGGTCACGCCACTCCTTTCCGCCGGTACGGGGCCGGCAAGCGATCTCAGGGCCGGGCGAGAACGGGCATGCCCGGGGCCTTAGGGCGTAAACATGGCAAGGGATTTGGCTTGCCTCGGTAACGGGTGATTCGTGGCGAATGTCCCGGGTAGGAGCTCGAGCGGTTGACCAGCATCGCACCGCTCAGGACGGTGCGATGGAACGTTCCCCCCGGCAGGACGAGGGAGAACGATGTGAGCAGGTTCACGCCCGGCGACCAGCGGCCGGCCCGGTAGCCGGCCATGAGCCTGTCGGACTGGGAACGCAGGGCCCTGGCCGAGATGGAGCAGGAGCTCCGGCGGGAGGACCCTCCGTTCGCACACCGTATCGACGAACTCAACGCCGCCCCCTGCCGCCCCGGCCCCCAGCGGTTCGCCTGTCAGGTGTCCCCGTACGAGGTCGTGTGCGTGTTCCTCACCGTGGTCCTGCTGACCGGGTTGTGCGTGCTGGTCATCCTCACCGCCGGCCAGCGGCAGGTGCCGCCGCCGTCCCAGGTCGTGCGGGCGCCGAGCACGGCCACCGGCCCGCCGTCGGCGCCGCCGAGCGGGCTCCCGGGCGGTCCTCAGGGCGGGCCCCAGGGCAGGGCTCAGAGCGGGCCCCAGAGCGGGCCCCAGGGCAGGCCCCAGGACGGGTCCCAGGGCGGGCAGAGCGGGGCGCCGCTGCCCGCCGCCACCCCCTGAACCGTGGGTGCGGGTCAGGACGGCTCCGGGGACGGAGTGGCCGACGTGGCCGATGTGGTGGGCGTGGCCGACGTGGTGGGAGATCCGGCGGAGGAGGACGCCGATGGTCCCGCCGCCGGAGGGCTCGTGGCCGGCCGGTCCATGGTGGCGTACGCCAGCACCCCGGTCGTGACGGACGCCACCGCCACGACGCCCGCCGTCGCGTACGCGATCCTGCGTCTCAGCCGCCTGGCGCGCTCCCGTCGCCTGGCCTCCTCGCGCCGCATGGCGGCGCGCCTGCGCTTCGCCTTCCGTTGTGACATGTGCACTCCCGAGAACTCTTCGGGCGTCACCCTAGAAAGCCGCGCGTAACATCGGCCTAAGATCGTCTGCCTCGGCCCGCGCGGGGGCCGGGATCCTCAGGCGGGCTGGTAGTCGCGCATGTAGCGGGCGACCTTGGCGGTGTAGTCGCGCCACCGCGGCGGCACGCCCTTCGCCTCCTTCAGCGGGTCGACGCCGCTGCGGTAGAGGGCGGCGAGCTTGAGCGCGGGATCGCCGGGAAGCTCCGTGACCCGGGGGCCCAGCCGGCACATGAACCGCCCTATGGACAGGATCGACAGCTCGGGGGTGAACGGCGGTGAGGGCTTGGGACGCTGGAGGCCGCCCGGCTGCCAGTGCCACAACACCCCGGGGGTCCACCTGGCGATGCCGTACTCGTCGTTGGCCTTGTCGGACAGGTCGGGGTCGTAGCCGGACTCCGCCTTGAGCATCGCGGCGATCAGGGCCGGGCTCAGGCCCGGCAGCTCGCAGTACGTGCCCGCCTGCACGATCAGCTCGCGGTATTCGTCGGGGATGTCGGAGTCGGCGCGCAAGTAGGCGGCGGTCCAGGCGTTCGTGAGCGGCGTGGCGGTCGGCGTGTCGGTGCCTGGCGGCGGATCGACGGGCGGTGACGAGGCCAGCGCCATGGCCGTCGCGGCGGCGGCCACGACCACGACTCCGGCGCCGGCGACGACCACCGTACGCCGCCCAGGGCGCCGTCGTGCGGACGGCGAGGTTCCGTCCTCCTCCGGCTCCTCCTCGGGCGGCGGGACGTGCGCGGCGTCACGCGGCGCAGGCAGGGGAGCATGCGCGGCGTCACGCGGCGCAGGAGGGGGAGCGGCCTCCGGGACGGTGGACGACGCCAGGGCCGCGGCGAACGCGGCGGCGTCGGGCCAGCGCGTCTCCCTGCCGGGCTCGATGGCCCGCATGACGGCGACGTCGACCACCTCCGGCACCTCGGGGTTCAGCGCGCTCGGCGGCACCCGGTGCTCGGGCTTGCCGGGCACCTGCCCGGTGAGCAGGTGGTAGGCCAGCGCGCCCAGCCCGTGCACGTCGGCGCGGGCGTCCGGCGCCCCGTCGAAGTAGAGCTGCTCGGGCGCCTGGTAACCGGGCGAGCCCGCGGGCAGCGTCAGCCCGCTCAGATGGTCGGTCGAGCGCGCGATGCCGAGGTCGGCCACCATCACCCGCTCACCGCCCTCGGGACGGGAGCAGAACAACACGTTCGACGGCTTCAGATCGCGGTGGACGACCCCGATGCTGTGGAGCACGGCCACGCCCCGGCAGATGTCGCGCATCAGGCCGAGTGCTTCGTCCACGGGGAGCGGGCGGCTGGCCAGGCGCTCGGCCAGGGTGCCGCGGTCGGCGTACGTCATCACGAAGTAGGGTCGGCCGTCGTCGAGTTCGCCGATGTCGAAGACCTGCACCAGCAGGTGGGAGTCGGCCCTGCGCAGCAGGCGGGCCTCCTGGAGGAAACGCTCGCGCACGTCGGTCTTGCGGGCCCAGTTGTCCGCCAGGATCTTGACGGCCACCGGCGAGCGCAGCTCGTCGTCGTGAGCCAGATGCACGGAGGCGAAGCCTCCGACGCCGATGATCTGCTCGATCCGGTAGCGGCCTGCGTGGGATGGAGCCGTCATTCGGTTCATCATGGCCGATGGGTACGGGCCTCGTCCACGTTTTCGCGGTCCCCTCGCAGCTGACAGGTTACTCGATCGCCAAAGGGCGCCCAGGATCGGGGTGCAACACCTAGAACGGGGAGGAAACCATGATGATTCGACGCATAGCGGTCGCAGGGGCCTTCACCCTGGGGCTCCTGGCCGCCGTCGCACCCGCCGCGCAGGCCGCGGACGGACAGCCTTGCGGCAAGGCGTACAAGCACGGCACCTACAAGGTGCAGACCTGCCCTGACTGGTCGCCGAGCGGGAGCATCCCGGTCTACAAGTCGCCGAGGAAGGGCACGATCGTCGGGTACATCAACCCCTCGGGGAACGACTGGTACCTGTGCGAGAAGGTCGGCGCCCGCTACACCCTGGGCCGCTACCAGAACTTCTGGTGGGCGTCCACCATGGCCGACAACAACAAGTGGGGCTACGTGAACGAGGTCTACTTCCGCGGGGGCGGGAACAACGAACCCGACGCCGGTCTGCGCACCTGCAGCAGGCCGGGCGGCAAGCCGCTCCCTCAGTGACCTCGACACCCTCCTCATAACGCGAGTAAGGTCCCCCGATGCACAGCACGATCCTGATCCAGATGGCGGCCACGCCGACCGACGACCGGCCCTACTCCCTGGAGCTCGCACCAGGGGAGCAGGCGTTCTTCGGACGCGGCACCCCAGGCTCGCCGGTGGACATCGTGCTGGACGACCCCGCGGTCTCCCGCCGCGCCGGCAAGATCGTCGCGGTGGGTGACTACTGGCTGCTGTCCAACCTCAGCACGTCGAAGACGTACGTCGTGGAGAACCCCGAGGGCGGCGGGGAGTTCGTGAAGGTGCAGCCGGGGCGCGTCGGGGCGCCGATCTCGTTCGAGTTCTCCCGGGTGAGCCTGCCCGCGGTCGACGGCACGGTGTCGTTCCTCGTGTTCGCGCCGCAGCACGTGCACGTGCCGCCGGGAGGCGCCGACGGCGGCGCGGCCACCCAGGTCGCCTACCCTCTCGACCAGAACGCCAAATACTTCCGCATCCTCGTGGCGCTGTGCGAGCCGCGCCTGCGCGACCCGTCCACCTCGCGCATCCCGACCATCCCCGAGATCGCCGAACGGCTTCCCGACCTGGGCCTGAGCCGCACCGCCATCGGCTTTCACATCGGCTATCTCGCGGAGAAGAAGCTGCACGTCAAAAGCCCGCAGGGCAGCGACGGAAAGGCCGACTGGCAGCGCCACGCGCTGGTGTCGCTGGCGCTGAGGTTCGACCTCGTGACCAGCGAGCACCTCGCGCTGCTCCCGGTGCCCCGCCGCTGACGACCGGACGGCCCGTGGGGGATCATCGGGCCATGGAGATCTGGATCAATCCCGGCTGTTCCAAGTGCCGTTCGGCGCTGTCGATCCTGGACGCCGAGGCCGCCGACTACACCGTGCGCCGCTATCTCGACGATCCCCCGACGGAGGACGACCTCCGCGACGTCCTGGCCAGGCTCGGCCTCGAACCGTGGGACATCACCCGTACGGGCGAGCCCGTCGCCGCCCGGCTTGGCATGGACACCTGGCCGCGCGAGCCTGGCGACCGTGACCGCTGGATCGGCGCGCTGGCCGCGAACCCCGTGCTGATCCAGCGGCCGATCATCACGGCCGACGACGGGAGCGCCGTGATCGGGCGTACCGAGGAGGCCGTGAGGTCCGCGACGCGGCGGAGCGGCGGGACCTGACGGTCGCCGTGCCGGCACGCACATTTCTGTGAGCTTGCTGGCAGGGATGAACTGGGCCAATGTGGCGCAATGGCATTCTGACCCATGGGTTTCGCCAGGAAGGTGGCGTAATGTAAAGCGCCGTTCGCCACCCCGAGTCGACCGTCAGAGGAGCACCAGGCGCATGTCCGACAATCGTCCCGGCCTTCCGCACCTCCCGGATGATCTGGCGCCGGACGGTGGTGTACGGCGCGTGCGCGGCAACGACTACCGCGTTCTGCAGCCGCCCGAGCAGTTCACCCCCGAGCTGCGGGTCAGCGTGGTCATCCCGGCCTACGGCGCCCAGGACAAACTCGACCTGGTGTTACAGGGGCTGGCGCGGCAGACGTACCCGGCCGCGCTGACCGAGATCATCGTCGTCGACAACGGCACCTCGCCCCCGCTGCGCCTGCCAGGGGGCACGGCCGCCCGGCTGGTCGTCTGCGACAAGCCCGGCCGGGCCTGCGCCCGCAACACCGGGCTCGCCGAGGCCACCGGCGATGTGATCTTCTGGCTCGACTCCGACGTGGTGCTCACGCCCGGCGCGATCGAGGCCCACATGCGCTGGCACCACACCGCCCCCTACCTCTCGGTGACCAGCTACATCAGGTTCACCGAGGCGCCTCTGCCCGGGGAACTGCCCGGCGACCTGGAGGCGGCCTTCGAGCCGGCCGCGCCGCACGCCTGGCTCGTCGACCTGGTGGAGCGCACCGACGGCCTCACCAGCAACTCGCCGCGCCCGTTCAGCCTGCACGTCGGCGGCGCCACCTCCGTCAACGCCGGCCTCGTCCAGGTGGCGGGGCCCATGGACGACGACCTCATCGTCGGCCAGGACACCGAGATGGGCTTCCGTCTCTACCAGGCCGGAGCGGTGTTCATCCCCGAGCCGCGGGCCCGCGCCTACCACCTCGGCCCGACCATGCGGATGCGGCAGCAGAAGAGCATCGACCGGGTCAGCCACGCGTTCGTCGCCGACCGCATCCCGGCCTACCAGTGGCTGCGCACGCACCCGACGCGCGGCTGGCAGGTGCCGTACGTGACCGCCGTCATCGACGGCACGGCCGGGTACGAAGCCGTGCGCGCCGGCGTGGACGCCCTGCTCGCCTCGACGGTGGCGGACCTGACCGTCGTCGTGGTCGGCCCGTGGGACACGCTCGACCCCGACCGCCGCGCCCCGCTCAAGGACCCCGACCTCGATCTGGTCCTGGTCCACGGCCACTACGAGCACGAGAGCCGGGTGCGCCTGGCGACCGAGGAAGAGGTCGACCCGCGGGTCCCGTTCGTGTTCCGCCTGCCCGCGGGCTGGACGCCCGGCGAGGACAGCCTGGCGGTGCTGCTCGACCTGGCCAGGACCGAGGGGCTCGGCCTGATCGAGGTGGCGCTCGACGAGCCGGCCGGCCCAGCGGACGCGGAGGTGGCCAGGCTGGAGCGCGTGTCCTCGTTCGCCCGTGCCCGGCTCGTCGCCCGGCCCGGCGAGCCGCTCGACGACGCCGTGGCGGCCGTCGCGGGCGTCCAGCGGGTCGACGGCGACCAGCACGCCTTCACCCGCGAGCCGGCCCAGCCGGTCGGGCGGCGCAGCGCGTACAAGGCCAGGATCGCGGCCAAGGCCGAGGCGGCCCGCCTGGCGAAGGAGTCCGAACGGCTGCGCGCGCAGGTCACCAAGTGGCGGGACGAGGCGGCGCGCTGGCGCAAGAGCACCGTGGAACTGCGCCGCGAGGTCGGTACGTTGCGCCGCGAGCTCTACACGGCCCAGAAGACGCAGCGCGCCACGCGTACCACCCTGGCGGGCTCCGTCAGACGCGCCATCGGCAAACGACTGCGCGGCTGACCGGCCCACACTGCTCAGGGGGCACGGCTCAGGGGACACAGCTCAGGGGACACAGCTCAGGGCCCGCGGCTCAGGGCCCGCGGCTCAGGGCCCGCAGGGCAGGGCGACCCTGAGGGTGGTGGGCCCGCCCGATGGACTGTCGAGCGCGAACGTGCCGCCGTGCGCTTCGGTACGGCGGCGGATGCCGCCGATCCCCGACCCGCTGTTCTCGTCGGCCCCGCCCTTGCCGTCGTCGGTCACCTCGACGTGCAGCCGGTCGTCGTGGTGGCGCACCCGGACGTACGCCTGCCGCGCCCCGCTGTGCTTGGCGATGTTGGTGAGCGCCTCGGCCACCACGAAGTAGGCCGTGGCCTCGACGGACAGGGCGGACTTGTCGGGGATGTCGGCCTCGATCGTGCACGGCAGCGGGAAGGTCGCTGCCAGGTCGTCGAGGGCTTCGGCCAGCGACCGCTCCGCCAGCACCGGCGGCAGGATGCTGCGCACCACGCCGCGCAACTCGGTGAGCGCCTGCTCGGCCGCGCCCTGGGCCTGGTCGAGGATGTCCTCGGCGGCGGCGGGATTGCGCGCCACGGCCCGGCGGGCCGCGCCGACCAGCACGTTGACGGCGACGAGCCGGTTCTGCGTGCCGTCGTGCAGCGAGCGTTCGATGCGCCGCAGCTCGGTGGCGTGCGCGTCCAGCGCGGCCGAACGGGTGGCGGTCAGTTGCGCCACGCGCACGCTGAGGTCGGCGTCGAGGGCCAGGAGGCGGCGTCCCGGCCAGGCCTGCAACCACGCCATCAGCGGAGAGAAGATCATGGTGAGTGCGATCCACACCGGGGCCACCAGGGCGATGGCGAGGGCGCTCGTCCCGTCGTCCACGGTCCAGAGCCCCAGGCCGGCGTCGGACGCCTCTCCCGGCGGCACCAGCCGCCACCACGCCCAGAACGTGACGTCCTGCACCGCCTTGACGGGCAGGGTCGTGCTGAGTATGCCGAGGAACAGCCCGAAGGAGGCGTGCGTGGCCACCCATGCGAGCTCCCTGCGCACGGTACGGTCGGCGAGCGCGGCGCGCAGCTTCGCGGGCACCGGCTCGGGAGTGACGAACTCCTGACCCAGGTCGGCCAGGCGGGAGCGCTCCCGGTTCGCGACCGCGCGCAGGGCGCGCAGCGCGGCGGGCGCCATGAGCAGCCCCACGCCGACCAGGGACATGAGCGCGGTGGCGGCCAGCAACATGAGCGAGACCAGCGCCAGGACCCCGGTTCCGAGCCCGCCGATGAGGCGTTCGAGAGCGTCCAGGGTGGTCCGGCCACGGGCGAAGACGTCCCATCGGACGGCGGACCTGCGTCGGTTCCCGGCGACACGAGTCGGCATCCGCAACTCCTCGACCAGACGGCAGGCCCTTGATCAGCAGGCTACACCCGTGCTTGTCGCATTGTTGGTGGCTCAGTCAGGGCATACCCCCCGCCATCCTGCTCCATCGGAGGAAAGGGCGCCGCCAGGTGAGGATCGGCCGGTGCCGGTCGTGGGGGTGTCAGGTGAGGAAGGTGGCGACGGTGGTCACGAAACGCGAGGCGTCGTCGAGCCACGGGAAGTGGCCGGCGCCGGGCTGGACCGTGAGCGTGGCGTCGCGGAACAGGGCGGCGTACTCCGTCATGGCGGGCAGCGGCGCGGCCACGTCCACCTCGCCCGCGAGCAGCAGGACGGGACCGCCGAAGGCGGCCAGCGCCGTACGGGTGGCGGCGGGGTCGAACGCCCCCTCGGCGCCGAACGCGGCCGCCGCCTCCTCGTTGCGCTGCTCCTCGTCGGAGGCGTGGTGGGCCTGGGCGGCGGCGTCCCACCGGCCGTAGGTCAGCGGCGTGACGGCCTCCCAGTCGTCCGGCGTGGCCGTGCCCGCCGTGGCCGCCCGCAGCCCCGCGTACGCCCGGGAGAACCAGGGTTCGCCGGCCCGGAGCCGCGCCGTCTCCAGCCGCCACTCGCCGGCGATCTCGATGCCGACCGCCCGCGTGCTGGGCGTGACCAGCACGAGCCGGCCGGTGCGCTCGGGGTGCCGGGCCGCGTACTGGACGGCGAGGTTGGCTCCGGCGGAGTGGCCGAGCAGGTCGATCCGGTCGAGCCCGAGGTGCAGGCGGAGGGCCTCCACGTCGTCGACGAGGCGGTCGCACCGGTAGGCGGAGGTGTCCGCGGGCGTCGCCGAGCCGCCGGTGCCCCGCGGGTCCAGCATGATGAGGCGCGTGCGGGAGGACAGGCCGCCGAGCTCACCGAGGCAGGACGAGGGCAACATGGGCCCCCCGGGCAGGCAGATCAGCGGCGAGCCGGCACCGTGGACGTGATAGGCGAGTGTGGCGCCGTCAAGCGCGGACAGGGAGGGCATGGCCCGGATCCTGTCAGCGCCGCTCGGCGGGCGGCAACGGCTTTTCCCGCCGCCGCCCCGTCGTCGCCCTGCGGTTCGTCCGGCTTCGACCAGTCGATCGGGACGGCCAGCTTGCCGCACTCGACAGTGGGCTCCCCTCACACGGACCCCACGCGATGCCACGTTTGCCGACGGCATCCGTGACGCCTTCTCCGGCTACGGCCGCGTTGCCCACCCCGGTTATCGGCGGGGTCGACAACGTCGCCATCGCCACGAGGGTGGTGGCGAGCAGGCTCGTTCTTTTCGGTACATTGCTCCTGTCGTTGATCAGATGGAGTCGCTCGCGCCGACCTGTCTCTCAGATCAGGCTCCCTGGCGCACCAACCAATCAGGCGCTCTGCCACGAACCCTCTATTACTTTGCTCAAGTAAGTTCGGGCAACGGTGGGCTAGACGTAGCGGATCATCCAATCCAGCAGGGCCTCGTTCTGAGCCAGACGGTGGGATGGGGGCCCGACGAGGGAGCCGTGATGGGAGGTGCCGGGGAAGCGCAACATCTCGGCCGGCACCCCGTTCGCCTTGAGGACGGCGTAGTACTGCTCGGTCTGTTCCGGTGGGCACCGGTGGTCGGCCTCGTGTTGCAGGAACAGGGTGGGCGTCGTGCAGCGGTGGGCGTAGGTGATCGGTGAACACCGTTCGTAGTCGTCGCGACGTTCGTGCGGTGCGCCGCCCATCATGGTCGGCCCTTGCCAGAGGCCGGTATCGCTCGTGCCGTACATGCTGAACCAGTTGAAGAAGGGGTTCTCGGGACAGGCGGCCTTGAACCTGTCGGTGTGCCCGATGATCCATCCGGTGAGGAAACCGCCGCACGAGATGCCGAACACTCCGAGCCGGTCGGGATCGGCGAGTCCCAGCTCGACGGCGTGGTCGACACCCTTCATCAGGTCCGTGTAGTCGAGGTTGCCGTAGTCGTTGTTGACCGTCGTCGCGAAGTCGTCGCCGTACCCGGTCGAGCCGCGCTGGTTGACGAACAGCACTCCGAAGCCGGCACCGGCGAGCATCAGGAAGTCGAAGTTGAAGATGTGACCCCAGCCGATGTGCGGACCCCCGTGGATACCGAGCACCGTGGGGTACGGCGCGTCGCCGCCGTCGGCAGGCGGCAGGAACCATCCCTCCACGGTGGCGCCGTCGCCGCTCACGAATTCCAGCCGCCGGGCGGACGGCAGATCGCGTTCCGTCAGCAATGCGGTGTTGAGCTCGGTCAGCCGTTCCTCACGTCCAGCCGCGACGTCGAACGTGTACAGGTCGCCGGGTTCCGTCATGCCGAAACCGGCGAACAACAACGTGTCGCCGCGCAGGCACGCGGGCGCGCAGACGCGTTCGCCCGCCACCACCGGCTCGTACGACTCCGGACCGGACAACGCGACCTTGACGATCTCCCCCTCCCCGCCACGCTGCACCATCGTGTAGGCGTGGGCGCCGTCGTCGGACACGACCAGTCGTCCCAGCGCCATCTGCACGGCCGGCATGTCCGGCTGGAAGATGCCGCCGACACCGGCGTCGAGCCCGGTCGTGCGCGGGTCATGCGCGCCGGTGCGCGGATCGGCCACCCGCAGCTCCGCCTTGGTGCCCGGGAGCTGGCCCGGCTCGTAGCCGATGAGGTAGGCGATCCGTCCGTCGGGACACGCGGCATGGCTGGAGAGCAGGCCGGCGTGTGCGAGTTCGCTGACGCCGCCGTCCAGGCCGACCATGCGCAGGTGCATCGTCATCGGGGCGGCGCCGGGGTCGTGGGAGGCGAGGTAGGCGATGCTCGTGCCGTCGGACGTCCACACCGGTTCGAAGTTCAGCGCCGCGTCGTCGGTGAGCCGCAGTGGCTCACCGCCGGCGACCTCGACCACGCAGATGTCGGTTCCGGCGTCGTCGAGAACGCCGATGCCGTCCACCCGCCACACGGCACGTGTGACCCGGTACGGCTTGGCCGGGTCACGCGGCTCGCCCTGCGGTCCCGCGGCGAACGCGATGTGCCTGCCGTCAGGGGACCAGGCAGGCCCGCCGCTGACGCCACGCGGGAGCGAGGTGAGCTGTCGCGCCTCGCCGCCGTCCGCCGGCATCACGAAGATCTGCGGGGCCCCGCCACGGACGGAGAGGAAGGCGATCCACCGTCCGTCCGGGGAGAACACCGGCGCGACGTGCACGGTGTCCGCGTACGTGAGGCGTCGGCACGCCCTGCTCCGGCGGTCAAGGAGGTAGAGGTCGGTGTGGTCGGTGTTCGACTCGGCGTCGGCCCTGGAGAGCGCGTACACCACGGTCCGGCCGTCGGGCGCGAGGTCGGCGCCCATCAGGAAGCGCAGCTTCAGCAGGTCGTCGGCGACAACGGGGCGCTTGGCCGTGGTCTCGTTGGCAGGGGTCATGCTCGCCTTCGCTCCTTGGGAATCAGACGTTCGCCTGGCCGGCGTGGCGCCGCACGACGGGCAGCAGAATGCGGCTGGCCAGATCCGGGCTGTGGTACACGCGCTGCTCCGCGACGACGACGGTGTCGTCGGTGAAGAAGTTGCTCGCGCCCGAGTTGGTGTTGCGGTCGTACCGGCTGAAGCCCGAGCTGCTGATTTCCACCCGGATGCGGTGACCGGGGAGGAAGCGGACGCCGCAGGCGTCCATGCCGATCTCGAAGAGCGTGGGGATGCCGGGCTCGAGGGGCTCGGGATGCTCGAATGAGTGACGGAACCGGGCGCGCAGCGCACCGCGGCACAGGAAACGCGCGGTACCGTCCGGGTGCACATCGGTGAGCCGCAGGTGCCAGTCGGTGTCGAGGGCTGATGAGGAGGCGTAGAGCCGGCAGGTGATCCAGCCGACGACGTCCAGCGGCTCGGTCAGCGGCTCGCTCGTGTAACACAGGCAGTCGCTGCGCTTCGAGCCGGGACGGTCGTCGATCGGACCGTCGTGCAGGCTCCACGGGCGGGCACCGCAGTCGGCCGGGTCATACCGATAACTGTCGGGAGGTTCCTCCATGCTCGGGGGTTCCAGGGTCAGGATGCCGTCGCCGTCGAGGGTGTTCGCCTGCCCGCCGGAGTGGAGGTAGAGCGGCATGTCCTCCGCGTCAGGCAGCGGCCAGTCGTCTTCCGCCCACCACTCGTTCGCGCCGACGACGAAGAGGTGAACCGGCTTCTCTTCGTCGATCCCGTTGGGCACGCCTTTCAGCCATCGGTCGAAGAAGCGCTGGATGTAGTCGTTGAGCTCGATGATCGCGCTGTCGCCGAAGTCGACCTCGTTGAGCTCCCGGTGGGTGTTGATCCAGTGCGGCCACGGGCCGATGACCAGCTTCTGCCTGGACTTCGCCCGGCTGTTTCGCATGGCCTGGTAGTTGGACGGGGCACCCGGGAAGTTCAGGTCCCACCATCCCGTGACGTTCAAGGACGCGACGTCCATCTCGGCATGGTTGTCGTACGAACGCCGGCGCCAATAGTCATCGAAGGTGGGATGTTCGGTCATCTCGCGCCACCAGGGCGGGCTCTCCCCGGTGCTGCCGGGCACAGCGGCCAGCGGCAGGGTGTCGAAGTACGGCTGCGGCCCCGTGAGCGTGCTTCCCGGATCGGCTGTCTGCCAGGAGCGTGCGCCCATGGCGACGGCCCACTCGGCCATGCCCAACATGAAGCAGCCGCCGAGGATCGGCTCGTTCCGCCACGGCGAGCCTGGTGGCGAGCACATCGGCACGATCGCCTTCAGGTGCGGCGGGCGGCGGGAGGCCGCGAACCACTGCGTCTGACCAGCGTACGAACCGCCGATCATCCCGATGTTGCCGTCGCACCACTCCTGCGCGGCGATCCATTCCACCGTGTCGTAGCCGTCGTCGGCCTCGTCGGCGTACGGCTGGAACACCCCGTCGGAGTTGAACCGGCCGCGGCAGTCGGAGAACGCGATGATGTAGCCCGCCTGTGCGAACCGTTCGTACAGCTCTGTCCGGTGACCGCCGACCTTGTCGTAGGGCGTACGCATCAGGATGACGGGCAAAGGACCTGGCAGGTCGGGCCGCCGGAGGTCCATCGCCAGTTCGACGCCGTCGCGCATGGGCACCCGCAGCCCGAGGTGCAGGCGGGTGACGGAGGTCAGCTGCGGCGGAGTCTCGGCTCGAGGCGGCTCACCCTGGTGCACGTGTTCAGTCATTCTCATCCATTCCAGAAATTGCTGGCTCTACCCGGCGCGCGAGGCGGCCATCCAGGTAGACGAGCTGGTAGCGACCGGTGCGATCCACCTGGGAGAAGTGCAGGCGGGTCCGGCCGTCGAAGAGGCCGGCCATGTCGGCGACGGCCGAGCGCGGGCCGTCCGGGACGGCGTCGAACTCCGTGGCGGCTCCCTTCTCGTAGATCTCGGCTCCTTGGAGGTCCTCGAGGACCGGTTCGACCCTCACGCGCAGCCTCTCGCCGTGCGGCGTGACGGTGAGCCGTCTGCTCTTACGCAGGTAGGTTCCGGCGCACCGGCTGAGCTCAAGGGCTTCCGCGTCGTGGTTCCGGTGTGAGACGCGCAGCGGGGACCGTTCGGGAGGGAGGAACAGGTCGAGCGCATCCGCGTGGAGAGCGGCTGACGCGTTCGAGTTGGCGAAGGCGATGTACGCCAGGTGGTCGCGCGGGGAGAGCACGGCGAACGCTGTGCCTCCGTTGGAGCCGCCGCCGTGGGAGTACACCAGTCCGCCCTCGTGTGCGGTGTAGCGCCAGCCCAGGCAGTAGCCGGTCTCGGGCCCGGGCGGTTCCGCGACCGTCGGAGTGCGCATGGCCGCGACGGACGCCGGCGCGAGGAACTGGTCCATGAGGTCCGGAGGGTCGAGGAACGCGCGCAGGAAACGGAGCGTGTCGCCGACCGTCGTGATCAGAGTCGATCCCGCCGCGGCCAGCGTCTCCGGCAACAGGAACTGCGTGGTCGGCACGTGCCCCTGCGCCGCGGGGAAGTGGCCGATGGCGGTGTGTCGCATGCCGGCGTGCCTGGCGTCCGCGCTGGTCCGTTCGAGCTGGAGTCGGTCGATCACCCGTTCCTGGAGCAGCTGGAGAAAGTTCTTGCCGGTCAGTCGCTTGAGAATCACCTCGACGACGAACCAGCCGGCGTTGTTGTAGGAGGCGGTGGCGCCTGGTTCGTGCAGTTTTCCGACGTGGCGCAGCAGATCGACGTAACGGTCCACCCCGTCCGGGTACGGGCCGGTGTCGACGAGATAGTCGCCCGCGTCGGTACCGCTGGAATGGTTGAGCAGTTGCCGGACGGTCATCGCCCCGGCCGCCGTCTTGTCCGCGCCGAACTGGACGTCCGGCGCGTAGTCCACGATCCGCTGATCGAGATCGATCCTGCCCTCTTCGACAAATGTCATGACCAGGGCGGTCGTCCACACTTTGGTGACGGACCCGGTGAGGAACGCGGTGTCGGGCGTCATCTCCGCCCGCGTGCCGAGGTTCGCGACGCCGCAGGCGGCGACCGACGTGCGACCGGCATGGTAAGCACCGACGACGAAGCCGGGCACGCCGTGCCCGCGTCGCAGCGTCTCGAGCCGGCGCCGCAGGTCGGTCCCGGCCATCACGACGACGACCGTTCCCGCTGCGACGGGACGCCCATGACCTCGTGGAAGACCCGCATCACGTTGTCGCCGAGGACTTTCTTGACGTCCTGCTCGCCGAAACCTCTCCGTACCATCGCGTCGGTGACCTTCACGAGGTCCGACGGCCGTTTGATCTCCGCGGGTTCGTACGGGCCGATGACCCCGGCGTTGCCGCTGGGATCTCCGGCGTGCGCCGGCCAGCCGCCCCACACCTCCTGGAAGTAGTCGTCGATGATGTCGGGTCCGAGCCCGACGTGGTCGATGCCGGCGATGTCCACGACGTGCTCGATGTGGTCGACGACGCGGTCGGCCGTAGGGCTGTGCGGGTCGACGAACCAGGGGATCGCGGCCGCGATGCCGACGACCCCGCCCAGTGCGGCGATCCGTCTGATCTGGTCGTCGCCGAGGCTGCGATGGTTGTCGGTGATGACGAGGCAGGTCGAGTGGGTGGCGAGAAGCGGCCGGCTGGCAAGGTTCAGCACGTCCTCCACACCGGTGACGCCGAGATGGCTGAGGTCGAAGACCATGCCGAGGCGCTCCATCTCGGTGAACACCTCGATGCCCTGCGGGGTGAGGCCGCCCCGGGCCGTGTCGTCCAGGCCGCTGCCGTCGGCGAGGAAGGTGCGGCCGTAGTGCGCTATCGACGCGACGCGCACGCCGGCCCTGAACAGGGTCCTGATCAGCTTCGGGTCCTGGCCGATGCCATGTGCCCCCTCGATCGCCATGACGAGCGCGATCCTTCCGCTCTGGTTCGCCGCGTCGATGTCCGCCGCCGTCGAACAGATCGCCACGTCATCCGGGTACTGGACGGCCAGCTCGTGGATCCGCTCGGCGAGGAGCAACGTACGGCGCAGGGCTCCTTCGGACTGGTGGTCCTCGTCGATCCAGATGGGCAGCACCTGGACGTCGACTCCGCCGGCCCGCAACTCGGGTAGCCAGAACTCAGCGAAATGGTCGGTCTTTCCCCGCTTGTCCATGTGGTCCACGAGGAGGATCAGGTCGTTGTGCGCGTCGACGACCTGGGCGTCGGCGTGCAGGCGCGCGGTGTCCATCTGCGGCTCATTCCTCCGTCGCCGAAGTGCCGACGACAGGGACGACAAGGTGGGACGGATGGTCTCGGTCACGGTAGATCGTCTGGGTGGCGACGACCGGGGCGCCGGGTTCGCCGCCCAGGTTGGTGTTCCTGTCGAAGCGGGGGAAGTCGGCGGAGGAGATGTCGACGCGTAGCCTGTGCCCGGTCCTGAACCTCATCGCCGTCGCCCACATGTCCACCTCGAGTCGATAGATCTTCCCGGGCTCTAGCAGCTCGGGTGCGCCGTCGCCGGTGCGGTGGCGGGCGCGGAGCATCCCGCTCTGGACGTGGAACGCGCGGCCGTCCGGCCAGACGTCGCTGAGGCGGACGTTGACGTCGGTGTCCACCGCGCTGGATCCGGCGTAGAGGACCATGACGAGCGGGCCGACGACGTCGAGAACCTCATCGAGCGGCGGTGTCGTGTACACCAGCACGTCACCGCGTCGCTGGACCTCGCTCACGTCTCCGCTGCCCGGGGTGTAGTGGAAGGAGACGAAGCTCCCGGCGACGGTAGGCGTCGGATCCTCGGGATCGTAGGCGTAGACGTCCGGCTCAGCGTCCGCAGCCGGCGGGCTCGTCGAGAGCACCCCTTCACTGCCGAGATAGAGGGCACGTTCCGTCGCCTCGGGCACCGGCCAGTCGGATGCCGTCCGCCACTCGTTGGCGCCCATCAGGTAGTAGGTCACCCTCGGCCAGGACTCCGTCGTGCCGTTGCGTACGGAGGTGAACCAGTGGTCGAGGAAGCCGACCTGGTCCAGCATGTTCGACGGACGCACCAGCTCGGGATGCTCGTCGGTGCCCAGCCGGTATCCAGGCCGGTTGTGCGCTCTCGGGGTGATGATGATGCGCGCGCCGTCAGCGACCTCGGGACGTCCTTCGCGGCGCAGCATCCGGAACGTGGCGAGGGCGTCGTTGACGCCCCAGTCGTACCACCCGGTGAGCATCAGCGGCGGAGCGGTGACGAGCCGGCACATCTCCGCGGGGTCGGCGTGCGGCATGATGTGCCTGGCGTGAGAGATGCGGTGGCCGAAGATGTCGGACATGGCCTCCATGTCCGTCATCGTCACGTGGTCGACGCCCTTCGCTCGACGAACGAACTCAGCGCGTCGCGCGCTACGAAGATCGCAGTACTGCTCCCACAACCACTGTCGTGCCTCGGCCGGATGCATCCCTGTGACCATGGGGTACTCCTGCACCAGCCACTCCGGCAGCGGCAGTTGCAACGGCTCGTTGAAGTAGCCGCCTGCCAGTGTCTCCTGCTCGAACACCCGCTCCATGTCGAAGAGGGAGACGGGCGCCTTGTCGGCGCCGTTGCCGACAACCCGCGCATAAGAGTTGACGAACATGTACAGATGCACGGTGTTGACGGCGATCCCGAGCCCGCTGACCGCCGGCGCGATCGCCGACATCGCCGGGTTCGCCGACATGCACCACTGCGTGAGACCGGTGTAGGACCCGCCGCACGACGCGATGAACCCGCCGTACCACTCCTGCTCGCAGATCCAGTCAATGAGGTCCGGGCCGTCTTCCCGCTCGTGCACCAGGTAGTCCCAGTCGGCGGGCTCGCTCTCGCCGGTTCCTCGGCAGTCCTGTGACACCACGGCGTAGCCGCGCCGCGCGAATGCCGTCAACGCCGCTGTCACGCCGAACGCCTCGACATCTCGGGGGATCGGGCCGCGGCTGACCAGGACCGGCGCTCGGTGGACCGGCGGAAGGTAGATGTCGGTCGCGAGTCGCACCCCGTCCCGCATCGGGACCTGGACCGTCTCGCACGTGATGGCGGACGCGGGGAACCGCGGCGGGGGAAGCGTTCCGTGCAGAAGGAACTCGTGGAGCTCCGGTGCGACGTCGACGAGCCGGGCCTGTGCCTTCTTGACCAAGGTGCACACCTCTTCCTTGCCGGTCGGCGAACGCCTCGCCGGCGAGCTGGTTGACTCCACGCTAATCTCGGTCATACCATATGTAACACCTTCAATGTAAGATATTACTACCCCGCGACGCACCCCCGAGGCTCAGCCTCTCGGGTCAACGGTGCGCAGCGTGGCCCTGCATCTACCCGACCGCGGCCGCCGCCCGTCGGCACCCCCCACGTCCTCCAGTCATGTCTCTGTCGCGCCGAGCGCAAGGAGAGAGGTCGAGAGCAGCATGAGCCTCAGGATGATCACGGCATGCCTGGCGCTGACGTCAGCATGCTTAGTGAGCTGCACGAACAGCGCATCCCAAGCAGACACCAACGTGTTGACCGTGGGACTCACCGGAACGGTGAGCACCCTCGACGACACCGCGGGCACGAGCTCGGTGGGCTTCACCGTGACGTCGCTCGGCGTGGAGCGCCTCATGCGGGTCGCCCCCGACGGCAAACTCGAACCACACCTCGCGAAAGCGGTGGAGCATCCCGATGCGACGACCTACCTCTACACACTGCGGCCAGGGATCACGTTCTGGGACGGCTCCCCACTCACCGCGGACGACGTCGCGTTCTCGATGAACCACGCGCGCCGGGCGAAGTCGCAGCTGGCGTCGTTCTTCGCGAGCGTGCAGGACATCACCGCCGACGATGGCGACACCGTGCGCGTGACGCTGAAACACCCCGACGCCAGCTGGAAATACACGCCGACGTTGGCTCCCGTGTTCCAGAAGGCGTTCGCCGAGAAACACGGGGACTCCCACGGGAAGCCCGGTGTGCTGGTCATGGGCACAGGCCCCTGGAAGTTCGCGGACCTCGCCACTACCCGTGGCGTCGAGCTGGTCCGCAACGACAACTACTGGAACGGCCGACCGGCATTCGACCAGATCAAGATCGAGTTCCTCGCCGACGACACGAGCGCCGCCTTCGCGTACCGCGCCGGCGAGATCGACGTCGCGTTCCCCGCCGACGCGCGCTCGTACGAGTCGGTGTCGGGGGCGAAGCTGGTCAGCAGCGGGCCGACCTGTTCGTCCATGGTCATGAGCATGAACACGAAGCTGGAGCCGTGGAGCGACATCCACGTCCGGCGGGCGGTCGCGCACGCAGTCGACAGGGAAGGCATCGTGAAAGCCCTCGGCGACGACGTCACTCCCACCTCACAGCTCATTCCCCGGCCCATGTGGGACGGCGCCGTGCCCGCCGCGGAAGCGGACAAGCTCTACGAGTCGCTCCCCACCTACGAGTACGACCTGGACAAGGCGCGCGCGGAGCTCGCCCGCTCGGCGTACCCCGGCGGTTTCAGCGCGACCATCAACGCGTCGTCCAACGTGGCCGAGACCAGCATCGCGAACCAGGCGCTCGCAGCGAGCCTCGCCAAGATCGGAATCAGGATCGCCGTCAAGAGGGTGCCGAACAGTCAGTGGCTCAAGCAGCTCTACGGACCTCGTGCGGACATCCCCGTCTTCACGATGCCGATCGGATGCGGCACGGTGCCCGACCCGAGCTTCTATCCCGGCATCCTGCTGGACTCGGCCGCCGCCACCGAGGGCGGCACCAACGTCGCCGACTACACGAAGCCGGAGGTCGACCGCTTGGTCCGGGCGGGCCTGCGTACCGACACCCCGGCGAAGCGCCTGTCCATCTACCGCGACCTGCTGCACCGGGTGTCGGAGGACGTGCCCTACGTGCCGCTCTACTCGCTCGAAGGGTACGTCGCCCTTTCCGAGCAGTTCGTCTGGCCAGGGTTCGACGAGATGTACTCGGTCCAGCCATGGGCGCTGTCGATCAAGGCGAAGGCGTAGCGACGATGAGCCTGCGGAGCACGGCCTTCCTTCTGCTCAAGCGTCTCGTGGCGGCATGCCTGCTGCTGGCCGTCATCTCTCTTGCGGTGTTCTCGCTGGTGTACCTCTCGCCGGGAAGCGCCGAGCAGATCCTCGCCGGCGGCAAGGGATCGATCTCGCCCGAGCAACTGCAGCGCCTCAGGGCCGAGCACCACCTCGACGAGCCGCTCCTGACGCAGTACTGGATCTGGGTGAAGGACGCCGTCACGCTCGACTTCGGCCAGTCCATCCAGACGGCGCTGCCCGTGACCGATGAACTGGGCGCACGGCTGCGCGTCTCTCTCTTCCTCGGCGCTTACGCCTTCGTCCTGACGACCGTGGCCGGCGTTCTGCTCGGCCTGTTCGCCGCGTTGCGAAGGAACAGCATCCTCGACCGCGCCGTCGTGGCGTCGACGCTCGTCGGGCTCAGTGCTCCGGCGTTCGCGACCGCGCTCCTGCTGCTGTACGCCTTCGCCATTCTCGTGCCGGTGTTCCCCGCCTTCGGCCAGGGCACCGATGTCCTCGACACGTTGTGGCACCTCACGCTGCCGGCGCTCGCACTCGCCACCTCCAGCACCGCCTTCCTGGTCAAGCACACCCGCGCCGCGATGCTCGGGGTGCTCGACCAGGATCACGTCGTGTTCGCGCGCGCACGTGGGCTGTCGATCATGACCGTGCTCTGCCGCTACGTGGGGCGCAACGCGCTGATCCCCATCACGACGATCAGCGCGCTCACCTTCATTCAGTTCGTCGTCGGCGCCGTCCTCGTCGAGGTCGCGTTCTCGCTGCAGGGGATCGGGAGCCTGCTCGTGCAGGCCGTCGCCGCCAAGGACGTGCCGATGGTCCAGGGAGTGGTGATGCTGGTCGCCGTCATCGTCATCGGCGCGAACCTGGTCGCCGATCTCTTCTCCATAGCCGTGGACCCGCGGGTGCGGCTTGGAAGGCGGGCGGCATGACCGAAGTCAGCGAGAGGGCGGCACCCCGCCGGCCTGGCACCGCCAACCGGTCGGATGTGACGGCCGGCCTCTGCTTCGCGTTCCTCGCGGCCATATGTGCGCTCGCCCTCGTGCCGTCCATGGCGCCGTACGATGCGATGGGCGCGAATCTCACCATCGGTCTCAGCCCGCCCAGCGAGAGCCACTGGCTCGGGACGGACGCGCTTGGGCGCGACATCCTGTCGCGGGTCATCGTCGGCGCGCGGGCCGCCCTCCTCGGACCACTGATCGTCACGCTGGTGTCGATGACCTTCGGCAACGCCCTCGGCCTGATCGCCGGATGCCGTGGGGGGTGGGTCGACAGCGTCGTCATGCGCTGGGTCGACCTGATGCTCGCGCTTCCCGGCCTGCTCGTCGCGGTGGTCGTGATCGGAGCGCTCGGCGGGGGCTACTGGGTGGCCGTCGCCGTGCTCGGAGTTCTGCTCATCCCGTTCGACGCGCGCGTCATCCGCGGCGCCGCGCTCGAGCAGATGCCCCGCCCGTACGTCGAGGCGGCCAGGACGCTCGGTGTCCCGTGGTGGCGTCTCACCCTCTTCCATGTCTGGCCGAATGTGTCCGCGGTGACCGTGGCCAACACCTTTCTCGTGTTCGCGATGGCGCTCGTCTCACTGTCGGGCCTGTCCTTCCTCGGCTTCGGCGCGGATGCCGGCCAACCTGACTGGGGCCTCATGATCGCGGAGAACCGTACGAACCTGTTCGAGAACCCGGCTTCGGTCGTGGCGCCAGGATGCCTGCTCATCCTCACCGCGACGTGCGTGAACCTGCTGGGTGACTGGGTGTACCAACGCCTGTCCGAGCGAGGCCTCAGCCGATGAACGAGGTGGAATCCGTGGACGAGCCCGCGCTGGAAATACGGCGGCTGCGCATCGAGGCAGCCGGACGCGGTACGGCGACGACCATCGTGTCCTCGCTGGATCTCACCCTGGCGGCCGGCGAGACGGTGGGCATCGTCGGCGAATCGGGCAGCGGGAAGTCGATGACCGCCCGAGCCGCCATCGGGCTGCTCCCGCCTTCCGTGTTCGTGTCAGGTGGCGAGATCCGTTACGGCGGACGCAACCTGCTCGAACTGACCGAACGACAATGGCGCCGGATCCGCGGCTCTGAGCTGGGTTTCGTCATGCAGGACCCGTTCACGATGCTCAATCCCGTCAGGAAGTGCGGTCGCGTCATCGAGGAGTCGCTGCCCGACGCCGGCCGGGGCACATCCAGGCGGCAGCGTCGCGCCGAGTCGATCGAGCGGCTGGCCGAGGTGGGCATCACGGACGAAGCCGTGGCGGATCGCTATCCCTTCCAGCTCTCCGGCGGCATGCGCCAGCGCGTCGCCATCGCCGCCGCGATCGCGTCCGAGCCGCAGGTGCTCATCGCGGACGAGCCGTCGACGGCTCTGGACGTCACGACGCAGCGAGACATCCTCCTGCTGCTGAAAAAGCTCCAGGCCGCTCGAGGCATGGGGCTGATCCTGATCACCCACGACCTGCGCGTCGCCTTCGCCATGTGTGACCGGGTCCACGTCCTTTACGCAGGTCACCTGGTCGAGGTCGCGGCGGCCGCCGAGCTCGAGAGCACCCCGATGCATCCCTACACCCACGGCCTGCTGACCTCCGAACCACCGGTGGACCGCCGCGTGGCGGAGCTGACCGGCATACCGGGCGCGGTGCCGGTGCCCGACGACGTCGCCGGCCGGTGCGCGTTCGAGCCACGCTGCGCCTGGTCGGCGCCGGCCTGCCGGAACGGCACGCCGCCACTGACCGAGGTGGCGCCGAGCCACCTGTCCGCGTGCACCCGCGTACGCGAGATCCACGGTGAGATGGCGCACCTGCGCTCCCGTATGAAGCTCGCCGAGCCGCTCCCGCCGGCCCAGCCGCCATCGGGCGAACCTCTTGTTCGCGGGCGTGACGTGCGCAAAGTGTTCGACGGCCGCCGTGACCAGGCGCCGGCCCTTGCCGGCGTCTCGTTCGAGATCGGATACGGCGAGAGCGTCGGGCTGGTCGGCGAGTCGGGATCCGGCAAGACGACCCTCGCCCGATCGCTGGTCGGCTTGGAGCGCATCACCTCCGGCGAGCTCGTCGTCGACGGAGTCGCCGTGAACGCCGGGTCTCGCCTGGACGCCCGGGACCGACGCAGACTGAGCCACACCGTGCAGATGGTGTTTCAGGATCCCTACTCGTCGCTCAATCCCATGCGCACCATCGGGTCGGCCCTGAAGGAGGTGGTCAGGCTGCACGACCCGTCGGCGACCGACCCCTCGGCCCGGGTCGCCGAGCTGCTGGAGTCCGTCGGCCTGCCCGCGGAGCTGGCACAACGCAAACCGGTCATCCTGTCCGGCGGCCAGCGGCAGCGAGTCGCCATCGCACGTGCGCTGGCGGTCCGCCCGAAGCTCCTCGTCTTCGACGAACCTCTTTCCGCGCTTGACCTGTCAGCACAGGCGCAGGTCCTCAATCTGCTCACCAGGCTGCACCGCGACCGCGGCATCGGTTACCTCTTCATCACACACGACCTGGCGATGGTCCGTCAGATCGTCGATCGCGTCTACGTGTTGTACCGCGGCGACATCGTCGAGTCAGGTCCCGTCGACGAGGTGCTGGCACGCCCGGCCGCCCAGTACACGAAGAAGCTCATCGAGTCCATACCCCGGCCCACGGGGACCTGGCTCACATGAGCTCGGCGAACTCGTCCGGGACGATTGTGGAGGTGGTATGGGCCGGCGAATAGCGGTCGACTGGATCTCGGTGGCGCCGGTCAAGGGCCTCCGTCTGCTCCCGCGCAGCGAGGTGCGGCTGACGGCCGACGGCGTGCCCGGCGACAGGGCGTTCTTCGTCGTCGACGACCGGAACGTGATGATCAGCATGAAGCGTGTCGGACCCCTTGCGGCGGTCGTGCCCGATCATGACCCAGTGGCCGGCCGGCTCGCCCTGCGATTCCCCGACGGCCGTTCGGTGGCGGATACGGTGCGGCTGGGTGCTGCGACGCGAGTGCGCTTCTTCGACACCGAACTGCGCGCACGTCCGGTCGAAGGCGAGTTCTCGGCGGCGCTGTCCGAGCACTGCGGCGTCTCCTTGCGCCTGATGGCCACGCCACCTGGGTGGGTGTCGTTCGACCGCAGGCAGGGCGTCGTCTCCGTGTTGTCACTGGCCTCGCTGGAGCGGCTGCGTGAGGTGGCCGGGCTGGCCGAGCCGATCGATCACCGACGTTTCCGGATGACGTTCGGGTTCTCCGGCCTCGACGCGCACGAGGAGGACCGATGGGTCGGACGTGATCTTCAAGTGGGGGAGGCGGTCCTGCGGATCGCCGGGCATGTGGGCCGTTGCGCCGCGACGACCCGCGACGCGGACACGGGGGTGATGGACCTCAAGACGCTCCGTCACCTGGCAGCCTACCGAGGCGACCTGGCGGCGACGGAGCCCTTGCCGTTCGGCGTGCACGCCCAGGTCGTCCGCCCCGGTCCGGTCAGCGTCGGCGACCCGGTCATGCTGCTCGCGGGGACGGTCGACCCTCTGTCACGGGAGGCCGGCGACGCGGGGACGGTCGACCCCCGGTCACGGGAGGCCGGCCGGCCAGGCGTCACGTCTGCTGGGCCAGGGCATCCGGGTCCAGACCGCGAACGACGCCGATGACACCCGGCACGCTCCTGATCGCATGCAGCGTGCCCGCGACGAACTTCTCCGCGCTGTGCCCGCTCTCGTGCCGGATCACCAGACGCTCATCGGCCCCGCCGAAGATCACCTCGGTGGCCAGCTCGTAGCTCGGCAACCGCAGGGAGTGAACCTGGGTGCCGGCCACGGTCGCGCCACGTGCCTCGGCCTGGCCTCCGGTGTCGGCGACAGGGCGGTCGACCGTGGGCGGGCCGTGCTCGGCGAGCCGCTCGGCGAGCTCCCTGGCCGTTCCGCTCGGCGCATCCGGCTTGTGCTGGGACGCGTAGTCGACGATCTCCCAGGTCCGTAGATACTGTGCGGCCAGCAGCGCGGCCTGGGTCAGAACCGTGGCGCCGAGCGAGAAGTTGCCTCCGGCGAACACCCCGACGCGGGCCCTGCGCGCGACCTCGTCGATCTCCGCGAGGTCGTGCGCGCTCAGTCCTGACGACCCGACGACCACGTGCACGCCGTGCTCTATGGCAAGGATGGTGTGGGCGCGGATCGTCTCGTGCGAGGTGTAGTCGACGACCACGTCGACGTCGTCGAGCGCCTCGGCCAGCCGGCCGTGCACGGGGACGCCGATGGGGTCCTGCCCCCATGCCACGCCGAGGTCGCTGCCGGCTGCGGAGCGGCTCACGGCGGAGGTCAGCTCCAGGTCAGGAGCTTCGATGACCGCTGCGGCGACGGGGCGGCCGGTCCAGCCGGTGGCGCCGGCGACGCACACACGAACGCTCATCTCAACCTCCATGACTGTGGCGCATCTTCTATTTAAAATAGCACATGTAGTAGGTAATGTATTATATATGGATGAGTGGGGTCGACCTTGAGCGATCAGTGCGGCCCTCGTGCGGCGCCCAGGGACGAGGCCGGCGCGGCAGCCGGGCACCGATCGCCGCCTCCGCCGCCCGTTCGCCCTGCACGCGCGCGCTATACCGTGTGGATCGCGGCGGTCTCCGTCTATGTGGTCGCCGCCTTCTACCGGTCGGTGCTCTCCGCGGCCGGCCCCGCCGCCGTGGATCGTTTCGACATCACCGCGACACAGCTCGCCGGCCTCGTCGTAGGCCAGTTGCTGGTCTATGCGGCGATGCAGATTCCCGTCGGCATGCTGGTCGACCGGTTCGGCCCCCGGCGCCTGCTCGTCGCCGGGGCCACCGTGATGACCTGCGCTCACCTGGGGTTCGCCGTCACGGGTGAGTACGTCGGCGCCCTCGTCGCACGAATGCTCGTCGGAACCGGTGACGCCATGATTCTCATCAGTGTGCTCCGCCTCGTCACCGCCTGGTTCCCACCGAGACGCTCGATGGTGATGGTCACGACCACGGCAGCTGTCGGCGGACTCGGCGCGCTCGCCGCCGCGGCACCACTCTCCCGGTCGCTGCTCGCGTTCGGCTGGACGGCGACGCTCCTGGTCAGCGCATCGTTCGGGGCTGTCGTGGGGGTCCTCGCCCTCGTGGTCGTCAGGGACACGCCCGGCCGGTCAGGGACACGCGCTCCCGACAGCTTGCCCACGATCATTCGCGACGTACGTGTGACGTGGCGCAACCCGGGCACGAAGCTGGGATTCTGGTCGCATTTCTCGCTCCTGTTTCCCTTCAACGTGTTCTGTCTGCTCTGGGGCTACCCGTACCTCATCGAGTCAGAGCACGTCGCGCGGGAGACCGCGGCCGTCATGGTCGGTCTCCCGACCGCCGTGGTCGTCGCGGGCGGGCCACTGATCGGTGCCTATGTCGCCCGGCGCGGCCGGCTGAGGCCGGCGATCGTCATGGCCGTACTGGCCGGGGTCGCCCTGACGTGGACCGCCGCGCTGCTCTGGCCCGGAGACGCGCCGCTTGCGCTGCTCGGTGTGCTTGCTGTGGCCGTCGGGATCTGCGCCCCGGCGTCGATGATCGGTTTCGACGTGGTCCGTACGTGCGTCTCCGGGTCACAGCTCGGCCGGGCGACGGGGACCGTCAACTTCGGCGGCTTCGGCGCGTCCGTACTGGTCGTCCTCGCCATCGGCATCGTCCTCGACGCCGGCTCGGCCTCGCTGTCCGCCGAGACTTACCGATGGGCGATGTGCCTGCACTATCCGGTATGGCTGCTCGGCGGCATCCAGGTGTGGCGTTACCGTCACTGCTCTCGCAAGCCGCCTGGTGCCCAACCGGGCAGTACCACTATGTGAAGTATGCTGTACAACATATAAGGCACACATAGAGCGGGATTGACGTTGGCCAACGAACTCGGCAATATCTCGTCGACGAGCTTCCGCGAACAGGCGGCGCGCGCGATTCGAAGGGCGATCTTCACCGGCAAGATCGCACCGGGGGTGCTGTATTCGGTCTCCGCTCTCTCCGGTCAGCTGGGTGTGTCCGCGACACCGGTGCGGGAAGCCATGTTGGATCTCGTGAGCGAGGGCCTGGTCGTCGCAGTCCGCAGCCGCGGCTATCGCGTCGTCGACCTCACCCCTCAGGATCTCGACCATATTCTCAGGCTTCGAGTGCTCCTCGAGGTGCCGACGAGCGGCGAGATCGCCGAGTCGCGCAACGACGACGACCTTCCTCGACTGCTTGATCTGGCCGCCCGGTTGCCGGACTTGGCCACCAGTGGCGACTACGAGACCTACTTGGAGAACGACCAGGAGTTCCATCTCGGCCTGCTCGCTCTGTCCGGCAACCCTCGACTTGTGAGCATCGTGGAGAAGCTCAGGAACCAGACCCGGATCTTCGACGTGAGCAAGCTAGCCGCCAGCGGTGGCCTGGCCGGCTCGGCCCACGAGCATCTCGAGATCATGAAAGCGATCAGAGACCGCGACCGCCCGCGCACTGAGGAACTCGTCGAGCATCACATCCTGCGCTCCCGACGTGCCTGGCCCGCCGAGAAGGCCGCCGGTTCCTGACGAGCCCCCCTCCACGCATCGATCGGTGAGGCCGCATCGTCCTGCCGCCGGGATGACGTGATGGTGGCGGGGCCTCGGCCTCGCGGTCCGCTGCGTACTTCTTGAAGAGGAGAACACCCTCTTTCCCGGTGCTCAGTCATGTGCAATGCTACATACAAAACCTAGTGTGTGAGGTTGTTATGGATGAGGCAGCGCGCCCATTGTCCGCAACTAGCCGTACACGGTTGCGCCGGTTTCCCGAGCGCGGTCGGACAGACCGCGCCGACCTCAAGGCGATCCTGGACGACGGTCTGATGTGCTTCGTCGGCGCAGTCGTGGAGGGAGGGCCGCGGGTGATACCGATGGTCTACGGTCGGATCGACGACACCCTCTACCTGCACGGATCCGTCGCCAACCAGGTGCTCACCGCCGCGAGGGACGGCGCTGAGCTCTGCGTGTCGGTGACGGACGTCGACGAGCTCGTCCTGGCGAACTCGTTGTTCCACCACTCCGTCAACTTCCGCTCCGTGATGATCTACGGCCGGGGACGGCTCGTCACCGACCAGCGCGAGCAGGTGGCGGGGCTGCGCGCCGCGGCCGACCAGCTCGTGCCGGGACGCGGCGCGACGCTGGACGCCCCCACCCGCAAGCAGCTGGCCGCAACGCTGGTCATCGCCCTTCCCCTGGACGAGGCCTCGGTGAAGGTACGGCAAGGTCCGCCGAACGGCGAGGTCGGCGATTACGACCGTCCTATCTGGGCCGGGGTGCTGCCCCTCACACAGACCTGGGGCGAGCCGTTGTCCGACCCCAAGCTCCGCACCGCGACGGCCATTCCCGACCACGTCGCCAAACTGGCCGGGCAGCCACTGCGGTGACGGCTGGGTACGGCGCGCCGATCCGGTGCCCCGGCCATGGGCTCCCTTCTTCGACAGGTGACGGTGACGGCCGGGCGCCGCATCGGGCAAGGATGGCATGGTGACTATCACCGCGGACGTCGTCGTCGTCGGCGCCGGCGTGATCGGCTCGTCGACGGCTCTCGAACTTACGCGCGCCGGCTTCCGGGTCGTCGTCGTCGATCGTCTCGGAGGGCCGGGGCAGGGCTCGACGAGCGCATCGAGCGCGGTCATCCGGTTCAATTACTCGACCTTTCCTGGCGTCGCCGCGGCGTGGGAGGCCCGGCACTGCTGGGAGAGCTGGCCGGACCACCTCGGGTTCGTGGACCAGGCGGGAATGGCCCGGTTCTGGCGGACAGGCATGGTGTTCCTCGATGTCGACGTGGCGCCGAAGGAGAGGGTGGTGCCGCTGTTCGACCGGGCCGGCATCCCTTACGAGACATGGGATGCGTCCCTGCTGGCAGAGCGGATCCCGGGACTCGACGCGAGCCGGTTCTGGCCACCCAAGAGGCTCGACGACGACGCGTTCTGGGCAGATCCCACGGAACAACTCGGCGCCCTGTGGACCCCGGACGCTGGCTGGGTGGACGATCCGACGCTGGCTGCGGTCAACCTCGCTGACGCCGCCGGCCATGCGGGTGCGCGGTTCGTGTACGGCAGTCAGGTCACTGCCGTACGACGAACCGGCGGCCGGGTCGCCGGCGTCGGCCTGGCCAACGGCGAACAGGTGGACGCGCCCATCGTGGTCAATGCGGCGGGACCGTGGTCGTCGGCCTTCAACCAGATGGCAGGCGTCGGTGACGACTTCACCATCACGACCCGTCCGATGCGTCAAGAGGTGCACTTCGTGACCGCACCCCCCAAGTTCAACCACGGCGACCGGCCCGGACCAGTGATCGCGGACCTGGACCTGGGCACATATCTGCGCGGCGCACCCGGCAACGGGCTCTATGTCGGTGGCACCGAGCCGGAATGCGACCCGATGCAGTGGCTGGACGATCCGGACGAGGCGAACCTCCGCCCGACCCCGGCGCTTTTCGACGCACAGGTGACACGCGCCGCACGGCGCTTTCCCCACCTCAGTGTGCCGGCGCGGCCCAGCGGCGTCGCCGGTGTGTACGACGTCTCGACGGACTGGACTCCCCTTTACGACCGCACCTCGCTCGACGGCTTCTACGTCGCGATCGGCACCAGCGGCAACCAGTTCAAGAACGCACCCGTGGCCGGGCGTTTCATGGCGGCGATCGTCGATGCCGTGGAGAACGGGCACGACCACGACAGTCACCCGGTGCAGTACCGCGGTGAGCACACCGGTCTCACCATCGATCTCGGGGCGTTCTCCCGCCGGCGAACGGTCAACGCGAACTCCAGCGGGACCGTGATCGGCTAGGGCTCTTCCCCCGGGCAGCGGGTGCCCTTGGCGGGCACGGTCAGGGAGATCAGGTACTTGTCCATCACCGCCGTGGTGCAGTCGCTCATGCCGTAGATGCCGTGGCCCCAGCCCTCGTAGCTCAGCAGCCTGGCCTTGGGACCGAGCTGGCGGGCCACGTTCGCCGACCACGCGTACGGCGTGGACGGATCATGCCTGGAGGCGCCGACCAGCAGCGGAGCGCTCCCCTTGTACCGCAGCCGGTGCTGCGGGTTGTTGACCGGATGACCCTGGCACCGCGGCATGTCACCCATCGGCATCGGGTTGTACCGCATGTCCGGAGCCACCGCGTTGGCGGCGCGCATCACCCCGGCATACGCCTTGTAGCTGCTCAGCTTGAGGTTGTAATCCTCACACAGGATCGCAGTGGGGAACTCGGCGTGCTCACCGCTGGCGGGTCCGTTGCCAGGAGGGCCCGGCATGTCCGCGGGCACCGGGCCGCCGTCGAGAGCGCGCAGCACCTTGGCCTCCAGCGCCCAGTCCGGCCCCTCATTCATGATCACGCCCAGCCACAGCAGGTTGTGAGCGCTCACCG